>JAYUDH010000053.1:0-4592 GCA_043739895.1 Candidatus Moraniibacteriota bacterium | reverse complement strand
GACATCATGCTCCGCAAACCTATACAGGCTCATCGGGTCGTGCATGAGCACGTTGGTGTCGAGCACGAAGATCTTGGTCTTGGTTTCCTGACCAGGCTTCCGGCTCTTCCTGACGGGCTTCGGCTTCCCCACGACAGACGAACGGGTTGCCGTGGTTGAACCGCCGCGAAACGACTTCGTAGTGTTCGCTGGAACGCGGGCAACGGCACCATCACCCTTGAGGCCGACGACCAGGCGCATGTCGCCCTTGATCCTCGGTGCGGGTGAGAGGGTACTGTTTTGGACAGCGATTCTGTCAGTCACTATGGACTCCTTTTTTTGGTTGGGTTGGTAAATAATGTGATCGTCGGGATGGCGATCGCACATCCCTGTTATACAGGAAAAAGGCTATGAAAAGCAAATATTTCCCTATACTCCAGGGGTGAGAAAAAATCTTTAGCGCTTTTTTACAAAGGGCAGGTGCTTTTTCCCAGGGCAGCGTAGAAGCCGCACCAACTAAAGAGCGCTTCGAAAAAGCAGAAGCCGGCGAAGACAAAGAGGAGCGGGCTAGCAGAAAGAAGTGCCCAGATGAGGAGCCCTACCCCGAAGGCCGCACGGAGGAGACGATCTGGTGTACCGATATTATTCGTCCGGCCACGGACCGATTGTTTGCTAGCAAAATATTTCAGGATGGCCCGATAGATAAAACCGAACAGAAATCCGAGGGCGATGTATACGATACTGATGATGAGTGTCATGCTCTTTGTGAGAAAAAATTAGGCGGCGATAACTTCTCCTGACGAAGCAAATTTCTGGCGTTCCCAACTATGAACGAAGACATCAACTCCCGTCTTGAGGAAAACGAGAAGTACCGCCGCAACAACTGGGAAACCAACAATCTGTACTAGTAATCCACCGAAGAGAATTGTGATATGGAGAATGATAATGCGCTTGTAGGGATGAAAAAAAAGATCGGGAGCAGAAAGACGCTCATACTCTTTCTTCCCAATGAAGTTGGTGACGTACGAAACGCCGTGACTGACAAAGAGTGAGGCTAATGCTAAAAGAAACGGCACAGCACCGAGACCGACCGGCTGACCAAAAAGAACCGAAACAAAAACACCATGCACAAAAGTAAAGAGACCGTAGTGAATGATGTAAAAGAAAATGACCGTCCCCTTCATATCAGGGGTATAGGGCTTGCCATTCACCTTGAAATTCTGACTCTCTTTGCCGAGAGGACCTATTGCCCGCTTCATGCGCGCAATATTGAAGATTCCCACTACTACGTTTTCTGTCCAATAAAGAAAAATGACACTCGAAAGTGACCAACCAAAAAAGAGTGCCCCGAAGAGCGGCAACATATTTGCAGCAACGAGCGACAACGTGCCCGCGTTCCAAACAACCTTAGGGAGACCGGCTTTCATTATAGACTAATCAGCTTTAGATTTCTTTTTCTGATGACCAACATTCTTAATACCGACATTTTTGACCTTCCCTTCCAAGCGGTGCGCCTCGTGCATCGAGCCAACGGGCTGGTGCGAGAGCATGTTCGGATCACGCTTCCCCTGCTTCGTATCATTCTTCTCTGGTGTGGTAACCATAAGAGTGTATATTAGTGTACATCTTTATTATACCATTGCCTGTCAAGTATATTTGTGTAAGAAAAAACCGACTGCCTGATGAAGGCGAGTCGGCTGTGGGTCACATTGGACCACCCTAGGACTGCGGCACTCCTACTCTCGCCGTTGCCAGATCATCTTCTGCTTGGGGGTATTTCCACCAAACTATATGCACGCCAGGGACAGTGAGGGCGGTGCAAATGAGCGTCATGATGATGACGGCCACGAAGATCTCTGAGGAGAGAAGGGAGAGTTTGTAGAGTTCTGTCACGGCAACAATTTCCATCGTGCCGCGGGTGTTGAGGAACCAGCTCATATTAAGCGCCCGTTTCACCGACACCTTGGACACAAGAAGTGCCGGGAAGAACACCGAAGCCATCTTGGCAGCAGTCGCCAAGAAGGCATAGGTAATGCCAAGCCACCACACGGATGGCTGCCAGAGGTCGCCCTGAAAACGAAGACCAGGCAAGAGAAAGAACGCCACCATGAGCACCTTTGATACTCCATCGATCCAGTTCTTTTCTTTCAGGTGGTCGAGTGCACCTTGATTGTGCCTGTCGCCGAAGCGAAGCACTGTCTTCATCTGGTCAGGAATCATCAGTCCGGCGAGGAACGCCCCAGGCAGAGAATGGGCTCCGACCCAGCTCGTCGCAAAGGCACAGATCGCGAGGGTGACGAGGGCTAAGATCAAAAACAACACCAGTCTTTGACGACGAGTGATATGCCCCTCTTCCTCCAGACGGAATACCCAGAATTCATAGTTCTCCAGAAGCTTTGTCCCGACTGTGAGACCGAGACTGACGATAACCATAAGCCCGACAACTGCCTTGAGGGCACCCGCCCCACTGTTGGTACCGAGGATCCCGAGAGCATTCCAGAGTATCAAGTCGGCGACCATGGCAATGATGACGGTCTCTCGATAGGATTCAAGGACCCTTTTTCCGAGACTCAGGAGAATCGCGCAGAGCACCGGAACGGCGGCGGTAGCGTAGATGATGGCATTTACCGACTCGAATTTCTCGATACTCGCTTGAGCAGCGTACAACGGGTTCCACTGGTAAAGGAAATACCCGAAAACAGCTCCAGCAATGCCTGGCAGTACCAGACTCGAGAATGTGACGACACGGAAGCCCTTGTCACCGAGATGATGCCACACAGCCTTCTTGTCGAAGTGCATCCCCACACTCAAGACAAACAGTGCGAGACCAACCTGAGCGGCGAAGGACAGGAGTGAGAATCCTCCATCACGGAGTAGCGCCGACAACCAAGGAAGGCGCTCCCCAAAAGCCGAAGTGCTGAGTGCGAACCCAAGCACAATGAGGAGTACCGAATCAGGTACAAAGCGCCGAAGCGCGGCGAACATCTGCATACTTTTTCTCCAGGGGTTTAGGCTTTCAATTGTGAACGAACGGCGACGGGTCACTTAGAACTGTGTACCCGAAAGGGAAGTGTAGGTGTCGCTACAGGGCAGTGGCCGTAGACTTCTCTTTTGGGCACACACGGAAGAGTTGTGGCCGGATAATACTTGTAATCTACTTTGATTTTGATCGTGAGAGCACTGTTTTGATAGCACCACTCGACATGCTGGTGACAAGCGCCATGATGACAAGCGCCTCAAATATCTTGGCATTAATCAGTCCGACATCATAAGAAATAGAGGCAAGGATTATACCCATGCCGCCACGCGCCGCGATGCCAAGGCCAACAGCCAATGATTCTTGCTTATCAAGTCCGGACAAACGGCCACCGATATGAGAGGCGAGGAGCTTACTTACATACGCTGCAACAAGAATAATGAGGATGATCGGAAGATCAAATCCAAGAAGAAAATTTGCCTTCAATCCAACACTCGCAAAAAAAAGCGGTGCAAGTATATGGGTCGTGAACTTTTCTATACTGTGTCGCGCCTCTACACAAAAGTGTTTAGATTCGGCAATAGCCACCCCAAGGAGAAAAGCTCCAAATACGGCGTGAATTCCTATTTTTTCAGTGATAATTGCAAGAAAAAATATAGCAGGAACAATGATGCCCATAGAAACACCCGTAACAGAAAGCCGGCGTCCCGCCTCGCGGAGGAGCCAGTCCATGAAGGATCGAAAAACGGTTACTGAAAGGAGGACGAGGAGGAAAGTAGCAGTAATGGTAATAGCAATACTGTTGTTGTGACCAGTGGTACTCGCCATACCAAGAACAATGGTAAAAATTATCCAGCCAACAATATCGTTAATAGTAGCAACGGCAATTATGATACTACCAATTTTTGATTTAATGAGATCAAGGTCGATCAAAATACGAGCAATAACAGGAAGAGCAGAAATAGAAAGGGCGGCACCAAGAAAAAGGCTAAAAATATTTCGAGCAACAGAGAGCCCAGTTATCGGGTACATCAACCAACCAACACTACACCCAATAAGAAAAGGAATGATAATGCCAAGTGAACCGAGCCAAAAAACAGCACGCTTTTCACGCTTGATCGTATGAATATCTATTTCAAGTCCGACGACAAACAAGAGAAAGAGAGAGGAGAGGGTTACGAGACCATCTATTGCAAAAGCAGCCCCTTGCGATGATTGAAAGAGCCAGTGGAAAAGTTCTGGAGAAGCAACTCCCAAGATAGTGGGCCCTAAAATAACACCCGCAAGAATTTCCCCGATGACTGCTGGCTGTCGATAGCGACGAAACAGTTCCCCAAAGAGTTTAGCCAGAGCGAGAATACTTCCGAGTTGGACAAGTAAGATAACAATATCAGCAGTCGCGAGCTTGATCATAAGAATCTATGAGATAAAAAATGAAACAAAAAAACAGGAAAAGATAGGTATCTTTTCAAGACTACTCTGTTAAAAAATGGGGGGAAGAAAAGAAAGCTCTTCCTTACCCTATAAGTAATGAGCGCATGATCATGGGTCACTGCTCGAGAGGAGATCAAAAAAAGACTCTCCAGCACTGACGCACGTCATTTTTCAACACAAAATGTACTCTACAACACCTTTA
>JAYUDH010000052.1:0-1769 GCA_043739895.1 Candidatus Moraniibacteriota bacterium | reverse complement strand
TTTTAATGACGGGACGTCTCTCGCTGCTTTTCTTATCGTTCTAGAAATTATTTCTCATGGTTTTTCTGGTGCCGGTACTCTTTTCGACGCACTCTTCATGTTCCTCGTAATGGTCTTTGGCGGAATTGCTTTTGGTATTTTTATGGGCTTCCTCTTTTCCTGGCTCATCGAAAAAGCGGAAGGGAATGAACATATAGAAATCACCCTCACTATGCTGGTGGCACACCTGACCTTTATTCTTTCCGAGGTGATCTCGGAGCATCTGTCACTCTTTGGCTACGAGATACGGTTTTCGTCGATTATTGCTACCGTCTTGGCTTCAATGGTTATTGGCAATTATGGACGTTCCAAGTTCTCTTTGACGACACATCACTTCATGGATCGTTTCTGGGGCTACTTCGCTTTTCTGGTCAATTCACTGGTGTTCATAACTATGGGACTCCTTTTTGCGGGCCTCCCTATTGAACTACAGTATTTTATTGCTCCAATACTGCTCACTGTCATAGTAGTTATGATAGCGCGGGCACTCTCTATTTACCCCGTGGCGTGGTACCTGAATCGGAGTAAGAAGGAGGAAAAAATACCGCGTACGTGGCAGCATCTTTTAGCCTGGGGGAGTTTGCGGGGAGCTCTGGCTGTGGTCATGGTGCTGCTCATTCCTGCTGACCTCACCTTCCCTTCGTGGCAGTTTGCTTTTACGGTCAAAGAATTCATTACCGCTCTCACGATCGGCTGTATTTATTTCACGCTCTTCGTAAAGGCTCTGACTATCGGACCGATGATTCGTCGCTTTAAACTTGATGCCTTAACACCGGTAGAGGAGGCGGAGTTCCGTCATGCGCATGCGGTAGTACTTTCTTTTGGAGCAGAAAAAATTGATGATTTTTTTGAAAAGCAATACATGAGTGCCGAGACACATACGCTAGTAAAGCGTGGTATTGATTCTCGATTAAAAAAGGCGCAGGCAGCCTGTGATACGATTATTCATCGATCTCCAAATAATTTTGAAGAAGCACTTCGCGTGTATGCTTTAGGAATAGAGAAGCAGTTTTTGGGAATTCTTTTCCATTATCACGAGGTCAATGAGTCTGTATACAAGAGAATATTGGCTAAGCTCGATATGCAGCTCGAGCGTGTAGAGAAAGGTGTTTCACAAGTGCGGTCGCTGGCGGAAGATTTTCAGCCAGACTGGTTCGAACAGCTGGCGGGAGCTATGCCCCGTCTACTCTGGCACAAGAGCGAACAGGATCTCAAGAAGGAACGGTACATGTATTATCGAGCACAAGAAATTATTGCTAATAAAGTACTGAAAGAATTTCGCAAAATGCAAAAAAGTCATGATGTAACGCTGAAAGGGCACCATCACTTGGTTGAGAAAGTGCTATCGTCATACCAGGCGTTCTACGATGATGCTCGTTCCCGAGTCGAAAACCTCCTGCGAGAAGACGGACCATTTTTTGCTCTTATTGATCAAAGTTTTGGAAATGAAAGTCTTCGTAAGGCCTGCGAAGATGGACTCCATCATCTGACGCGAAAGAACATGCTCCCAGAAAAACTCGCTGCTTTAGTCAAGGAGCGCCTTATTGCCAGTGGTCGGTAGAAGCTTTTTGTTTTGTGGCTACTACAGTATACTGAAGAGTGTAATTCTCACTGTCAACATGTATGGAATTTTTTGGTATTGATTTGGTTGGCTTGGTAAAAGCCATTGGATACGTCGGGGTATTTGGGATTGTTTTTGCAGAAACAGGCCTCTTCCTCGGGTTCTTTTT
>JAYUDH010000051.1:0-4641 GCA_043739895.1 Candidatus Moraniibacteriota bacterium | reverse complement strand
AAGATAACGAAAGCCCCGATGCCCTGGAGGGGGCTGATTTTCTCGTTGAGGAAATAGTAATTGGCGATGACGATGAAGATGAGTGAGATAGAAGTGACGAATGTCGTGACGGTCGTCGAGCTGTCGGCAAGGTGAGGGATCTTATAGATACTACTATTGATCATCATAAAAAGGAGACGAGAGAAAAAAGCAAAGAAAGCGC
Source organism: Candidatus Moraniibacteriota bacterium (assembly GCA_043739895.1). Taxonomy (GTDB): domain Bacteria; phylum Patescibacteriota; class Minisyncoccia; order Moranbacterales; family UBA1568; genus UBA1568. Next base: position 4,439 of record JAYUDH010000051.1, on the reverse strand, counting down.
CGAGCAGGAATTGCCAGCTGAAGAGGATACGGATAATTGATGTGAAATCCATGGAGTTGCCAATGATTGATCGGCTACCGAGACAAAGTATCGAAATGACAGTGGTGAGGCAAAAAAGAAGAGTGAGGATAATGAGATTGAACATAAAAATATGACAAATGAATTAAAAAGAATACCGTAGTACCCCACGGACCAAGCCGATGAACCAGGCTATAGTGCGAAAGAATTGGACAACGACACCATACATCGCACAGCGGATATCGTTTCTAGCGATGAAGGCAAAGGAATAGGATGAAGCGAAAAGAATGAAGGCACCGAGTACGATTGGGATAATGAAGCTTCCGTGGAAAAACGGATAAAAAAGAAAAAGTGATGGAGTAATCAATCCGCCAGCGAGTACCTGATACTTAATGATTTTCCCCGTGTAAGTATCATGTGAGATTCTTGCGGGGTGTGTTTTATAGAGAAGCACTCGATCTTCTCCTCTTTTGATCTGATTTCCCATATACCCCCAGAATTTTTTTGGATGGTAATGACCAACAATTGATTCGGGGGTGAAGAAGATAGTGTATTTGTCTGAAATTCGGTACGTCAGATCTGCATCTTCTGCGGTAATAAATTTTTCGTTGAAGCCACCTATCTCTGTTAGGACTTTCCTGCGTATTGCTAGATTGTACGTCCCGTGAAAATCGACTGAGCCACGTACGTTTCTATATTTGTAGGCAATTTCATATCCGATGAATCGCGCGAGGAGAGAGGAGTTGTTCTCTGTTTTGTACGTCCCAGCGACGGCTCCTATGGTGTCATCAGTGAAGCAGCGGAGCATCTTCTCTACCCAGTTTTTTTGGGGGACGCAGTCTCCATCTGTGAAAAGACAGATATCAGCATTCGCGTGTTGCCAAGCGTTGTTTCTTGCTGCAGCTGGACCACTATTTTTTTGATAAATATACTTGATCCGCGGATTTTTATTAGCATATTCCCCAATGATTTTTGCTGTCGCATCAGTTGATCCATCATCAACAAAAATAATTTCATCAGGAAGATGAGTCTGCCCCGCAAGGCTTTCTAGGAGTGTAGCGATGTTTTCCTCTTCATTGTATATTGCAACATTGATGGAAAGACGAAGAGGACTATTGGTTTCGCTGATCATATGTGTGGAGTTTTTTTGAAGCTTGAATAGTAAGGTTTGTCAGGTCACGATCAAGTTTCTGAATCCGTAAATAGAGTTGGAAATTGATGTAGAAAAGAAGGAGGATACTGAGAAAGAACATACTGTCTACTCCACGACCAATGCCGATAAGCCACGCTATATTGTCGGAAATACTTGGATTGATGAAAAGGGTGATACTTCCAATGAGGATAGCAGACCAGAATAAAAGGGTTTGGAAATTGATGGCCTTTCTTATTTCAAGACCCATCAGACGCACAACGCTGAGAGCGAGCATAATGAGGATGAGGATTTTTACGGCGTTCATGAGAAGTATTTTTTGAGAATTATCTTGCACCCCATTTTAATGAAGTTACTCGTGCGTTGACCTTTCATAATGGAATACCTTGTATACAGAATAGTGACCGGAATTTCCTGATAGCGCAGTTTCTGGGTCGAGATTTCATCTATGATATCAGAGGCATGTTCCATGCCACGGTGAGTAATGCATATCTTTTCGAGCGCTTTTCGGTTGAGTGCGCGGAGACCATTGTGAGTATCGGTGAGATGGACACGGGAAATAATATTGGTGAAGAGTATGCCTGCCTTCAGAATGGAACGGCGGATAAGAGGAATATTGTTTTGGCGCAAGAAACGTGAGCCAAGTACAATATCAGCATGTCCGTCTTCAATCGGTTTGATGAGTCCTGGTATATCTTCTGGGCGATGTTGACCGTCAGCATCGAAAGTCACGACGATATCAGCGTGTTTGATATCTCGGAGGTACTCGAGCCCAGTTTTTAGTGCTGCACCCTGTCCACGATTGATGAGGTGTGTCAGGACTTCAGCGCCAGTCTCACTGGCAATTTTTGCGGTATTGTCACGGCTACCATCGTCTACAATGAGTATATTTTTGTAGCCGTTTGATTGTAGCCCGCTAATAACAGCGCCAATTATTTTTTCTTCATTGTAGGCAGGGAGAATAATCCACATAGTTTCTATTTTGAGAGATGGTAACGACCAAGCCAATAGTTGAGGCGGATTTTTATGAGGGCAAAAAACATGTTAACGGAATCATGAACGGTACGCACATTGGTGTTGCGAGCATCTTTTTTGATGGTGACCGGTAAAACAGCCACGCGTAGGTCCATATTTTTTGCTAAGAAAAGAAGTTCGGCATCGAAAGCGAAACGCTTGATGGTTATTTTTTTGAAGAGTGTTTGAGCCGCCTCTCTCTTAAACAGCTTGAAGCCACACTGAGTATCTGAGTACTCAAAATTACCCAGAAGAAGAATCTGGAGGAGATGAAAACTTCTCGCCAGGACCTTGCGGTACCAGGGGGCTGCCTCTTCAAAGATAGAACCAGGAATGAGACGCGAGGCGATAGCAATATCAGAAGAGTGAGTGACGGCGGGCACAAATTCATCGAGCTCATCAATGGGAATAGTGAGATCTGCATCGATAAAGAGGACGAGTGCGTAGCGCGATGCGAGCACACCTTCTTTGACTGCAGCTCCTTTGCCTCGATTTTCTTTGAAAGAAATGAGAATAAGAGGAATGTCGGGACGTGCTTGGCCGAGGTTTTGTACTTTTTCTTTCGTACCATCAGGGCTGCCGTCAGTGACGACAATGATTTCAAAGCGTTCAAAGTGCTCTTTGAGGTATAAAAAAAGAGTGAGAATGTTCTCCTCGATGACGGATACTTCTTTGTAGCATGGCACGACGACGGATATTTCTCTGTGTTTCATGATCAATGCTCTCATACCTTACTAAAACCATTTGTCTTTATTATACCAATAAGTAAGCCAAACTTCAAAATGAGACGATAGAGTGAGTGAATACTCGGTATTTGATGGTTTTTGAGGAATACGCTACTATAAAGGCATGGAAACACTGATGCAGGAGGGTACGCCGTACCTGTCCGTTGTCGTCCCTCTCTATAATGAGGAAGGGAATGTGGCGGAATTGTACCGAAAAATATATGAGGCGGTCCAAAAAATTGGACGGCCGTTTGAGATTATCTTTGTCGATGATGGTTCGACGGATGGGACGCTCGCTGCCGCGCGCGATCTCTCTCCTTTGAAACTGATTGCCTTTCGCAAGAACTTTGGCCAGACTGCTGCATTCGATGCTGGCTTCAAGGCGGCAAAGGGAGAAATTATCATCACTATGGATGGTGATTTACAGAATGATCCCGCTGATATTCCTTTTTTGCTTGAAAAAATGACCGAAGGTTTCGATGTCGTCTCTGGCTGGCGCTTCAAGCGTCAGGATCCATGGAGTAAAAAGATTCCTTCTCGTATTGCCAACCTGCTCCGTAAGTTGCTCATTCACGACAACATTCATGATTCGGGTTGTAGCTTGAAGGCCTACAAGCGCTCTTGTTTCACTGATGTCGATCTCTTTGGGGAGATGCACCGTTTTATTCCTGCTATTTTGCAGCTCGAGGGCTACCGCGTGGGTGAGGTCAAAGTCTCGCACCACCCCCGTATCCATGGTGTCACCAAGTACAATTGGAAGCGTGGTTTCAAGGGCTTGGTAGATATGATCTCGATCTGGTTCTGGCGCAAGTATTCGCATCGTCCACTCCATCTTTTTGGAGCGAGCGGGTTCATCCTGTCGTCTCTCGGAAGTGCTATTCTTCTCTGGATGCTTATCGAAAAGTTCTTCTTTGGTGCTTCGCTCTCAGAGCGCCTGTGGCCACTTGTTGGGATCTTTTTTGTGCTGGTTGGTATCCAGCTCTTTATCTCGGGCCTCTTGGCCGATATCGCGGTACGCAACTACTATCAGGTGCGTCATCGCATGAATTACAATATTCGCGAAGTGCGTGAGCAGTAAGTAATCTAAGATGTTACCGTATGAAAGTTACTTTCTTGGGGACGGGGTATGTTGGCTTGGTTTCGGGGGCCTGTATGGCAGAGATTGGGCATGAGGTAATCTGCGCCGATATTGATACCAAGAAAATTGCTTTATTGAAAAAAGGAACCATTCCTATCTACGAAATTGGTTTGGAAGAGATCGTGGAACGGAATGTGCGGGAGGGACGCCTCTGGTTTACCAGCGATCTCAAAGAAGCGATAGAGGAGTCAGAAGTGGTTTTTATGGCGGTAGGTACCCCAGAGGACAAGGTGACGGGTCAGGCGGACCTCCAGTATGTTTTTGCCGTGGCCGAGACCTTCGGTAAGCATTTGAATGGCTACAAGATTTTTGTTGATAAATCGACTGTGCCAGTAGGAACGGCTGAAAAGGTAGAAGAGATTATCAAGAAAGCCTCCCAAGGAAAGCATCCTTT
>JAYUDH010000050.1:0-4649 GCA_043739895.1 Candidatus Moraniibacteriota bacterium | reverse complement strand
CTCACTCATAGCGTTTTATCGAGTTGACGGCACCAAGGCAGTACTCGATGAGAGACCAGAACTCCGTTCCAGTGTTCTGGGTGCCAAGACGGTACTCTCCTATGTGAATGCCAAGAAAGAAGTCGTCTTCGTTGATGTTATCCGCAGCGGATCATGGAAAATAGCAACTACGACCAGTCTGTTTCATGGTCCAACAGTGTGCGTCAAACTCCCTGCCAAGGGGGAGAAAAAAAGTACGGTCATTGCTTTTTCATCGAGGAATAGTCGCGTGATTTTTCAGGCGAAAACGACGAGTGAGACACCGAGTCGTTTTCGGGATAGTGGCGATGTCTTGGTGGCACGACGGACTAAATTTGATACTGCTACTCTCTTACCACTCTCGGCCGAGCTCTTGCCACAGGGGATACTCTTGGTCTACTCCGCAAAAAATAGCGCGGGGAAACTCGTTCTTGGCGCTGCTCTTTTTGATCGTGATCATCCGACAGAACTTCTTTGGCGCAGCGATACGTCACTCTTTGAGGCGCCGAAACACATTCCTCCGGAGGCGACTCTTTTGGGCGGTGTTAACGTTGGGAAATATTTTTTTGTCTACGTGCAAGCCCCAGGGAAGGAAGTCGAGTGCTTCCCGGTGGCTCGTTATTGGGAATCGGTACAAAAAAAAGAACAGCGAAGCATTATTCTTCCCGCACGAAAAAAAGGGGAGCGCATACCGCTTGAGCGTTCTCTAGCAAATCCGGTGCTGGAACCGATTGTAAAGAATGCTTGGGAAGCGTTTGCCACCTTTAATCCGGCTGCCCTCTTTCTGGATGGACGGATACACCTCCTCTACCGGGCACAAGGGTACGATGGTCTGTCTGTTTTGGGTTATGCGGCCAGTTCTGATGGTATTCATATTGATGAGCGTCAGAGTGAGCCAGCCTTTATTCCCTCGCGGGCCTTTGAACAGAGAAGCAAGAAGGCAAAGAAGCAGCCTTACCCCTATGTTTCGGGAGGAGGAACTGGCGGTTGCGAGGATCCTCGCTTGGTAGAGATCGCTGGTACCGTCTATCTCATCTATGTTGCTTTTGATGGTGCTCATCCGCCCGGCGTGGCATTATCATATATTTCGAAGGCAGACTTTTTAGCACAAGATTGGCAGTGGTCGTGTCCGAAGCTTATCTCTCGTCCAGGATCGATCCAGAAAAACTGGGTGCTTTTTCCAGAAAAAATTAATGGTAAGTATGCTATCCTCCATGGAATCAGTCCTCGTATCCGTATCGAGTATGTTACTGATCCGAAGAAACTTGGTGACGGAAAATATATTGAAAGTCTCTCATCACACGGTGGCGGTGGCTATGTCGAAACGGCTCGTTTGCGAGCGTGGGATAATATTGTTCGTGGGGTAGGGGCTCCACCACTTCGTACCAAAGCTGGTTGGCTTGTTTTTTATCACGGCATGGATATGCGTGATCCTGGGAAGTATAAGGTGGGGGTGATGCTCCTTGATCTCCTTCATCCAGAGCAGGTTCTGCGTCGCTCGATGGAGCCAGTACTAGAACCAGAAACAGAGTATGAGAATGGTGGTCACAAGCGTGGTGTTGTCTATGTCTGTGGAGCGGTGATCAAGGAGGGAAAGCTGTATGTCTATTACGGTGCAGCAGATCGTTCTTCGGCGGTGGCTATGGCCGACCTCGACACCTTTCTTGACTCACTCCTTCGTGAAGAATCCCCGAAACTTGAAAAGATGAATATAAAGAAAATCAATTAATGCTTTCCGTCTATGCCATTTTTTAAACGTTCTTTTGAGAATCCTATTCTTGTTCCAGAGAGTGATCTGCCATGGGAGATGGAGGGAGCATTCAATGGTTCTGCCATTCGCGAGAAGGGGAAGACCCGCATGTTTTATCGTGCTCAGTCACTGCCACTCCTCCACGATGATGGTCCTTGGTTATCTATATCTTCTATTGGTCAAACGGAGAGTATCGATGGTATTCATTTTGGTCGCCACCGCCCCTTTATTGTTCCGGAGTATTCTTGGGAGCGTTTTGGCTGTGAGGACCCACGTATTACTAAGTGTGATGGCAAATACTACTTGTTCTATACGGCTCTTTCTGAGTTTCCTTTTCGTGCCGAAGGGATATCAGTCGCTTTGGCTATCACGAAAAACTTTAAGCAGATTGAGAAACACCATATTACGCCGTTCAATGCTAAGGCTATGACCCTCTTCCCGGAGCGGATCAAGGGAAAGTTATGGGCGATCCTCTCGGTGAATACTGATCAGCCACCGTCTTCGATTGCCCTTGCTTCTTTTGATGAGGAGCCAGATCTCTGGGATGTAGAAAGGTGGCAGAAGTGGTACACACGTCTTGATGAGCACGGTCTCAAGCTGCTACGGAGTAATGAGGATCACGTAGAGATTGGTGCTCCGCCAATCAAAACTGAAGCTGGCTGGCTGCTCCTCTATTCTTATATCCAAAAGTACTACTCCTCCGAGCCGATTTTTACCGTGGAAGCAGTACTCCTTGATCTCGAGAATCCCAAGAAAATCATCGCCCGGACTGACGCACCACTCTTGGTACCAGAAGAAGAATATGAACACTATGGAAAAGTGAAAGACATCATTTTTCCGAGTGGGGCAGTCGTGCGTGGGGATAAAGTGTATCTCTACTATGGTGCCGCTGATACGACGACCTGTGTAGCGGTAGGGAGTATCAAGGTCATCCTGAAAGAACTCGAGGGGACGAAGGAAAAACGACCAACGTTGACCCGCTATTCACGAAACCCGGTGCTGGAACCGGTATCGACGCACGCATGGGAATCGAAGGCAGTCTTTAATCCGGCGGCCATCGAGATTGATGGTATCGTACGTATTGTCTATCGAGCCAGTTCGAATGATGATACGTCTGTTTTCGGCTATGCCGAGAGTCGCAATGGTTTCAAAATTACCAAGCGTCTTCCTGAGCCGATCTACGTACCACGCGCTCCCTTTGAACAGAAGCAGTCAACGGGCAATTCTGGTTGTGAAGATCCTCGTCTGACGCGAATGGGCGATACCTACTATATGTTCTATACAGCGGTGGATGCGGTAACGCCGCCTCGGGTCGCCCTCTCTACCATTTCGGTCGAGGATTTTTCTGCGCATCGCTTTGATCGATTTAGTGAACCTATTCTCCTTTCGCCTCCGAATATTGATGATAAGGATGCTTGCCTCTTTCCAGAAAAAATTGGTGGGAAATACGTTATTCTTCACCGTATCCAGCCAGCCATTGATATTAATTTTCTCGATAGTCTCGATTTTGATGGCGAAACAACGTTCTTGACTCATCTGCCATTTATTTTCCCACGCCGGGGTATGTGGGATAGTCGAAAAATCGGGATCAACACGGTGCCGCTTCGTACGAAGAAGGGCTGGCTCGTTCTCTATCATGGTGTTTCAGAGTATGACGGGCACTACCGTGTGGGCGCGCTCCTCCTCGATCTCGAACACCCGGAAAAGGTGATTGGACGCAGCCGAGCTCCAATCTTTAGTCCTGAAAAGGGATACGAACAGTTTGGTATCGTCCCGAACGTTGTTTTTCCTTGTGGTCTCATTGTGCGGGGGAATACCCTCGTTACGTACTACGGTGGCGCCGACCGAGTTATCGGTGTGGCGAGCCTCCATCTTCCGAAACTCCTCAAATCGCTCTTGAGTGACGGGACGTAGTCTGGGGGTTGCTTTTTTCCTTTATCTATGCTATCATAGTGGTGTTGTAAGTTTTTCTCACTGGAAGACGCTTAGACGAGACTTCGGTTGCCAAACTTGAATCTTCGTGAAGTAGAGCCAGTAAAGGGAAAGGTCCTCTTACACGGTAATCAAGTGATAGATTCGAATATGGCAACCAAACTCTATGTTGGTGGCGTCTCCTACGGAACAACCGAGGACAGTCTGCGCGATGCTTTTGCTCAGGCTGGTAATGTCACTTCTGCCAAGATTATCATCGACAAAATGACTGGTCGCTCACGCGGCTTTGCTTTTGTTGAGATGACTACAGATGAAGAAGCTCAAAAGGCTATTGAACTCTGGAATGGTAAGGAGCTCGACGGACGTACGCTTACTGTCAACGAAGCTCGTCCTTTGGAAGAGCGTGCACCCCGCACCGGCGGAAACAACGGTGGAGGATACCGCGCGAACGACCAAGGCGGAAGTCGTTGGTAAGTGAAATTCACTGGTGACTTGTCACGAGTGAACGAACAACAAAAAACAGCCCTGAGCAATTGGGGCTGTTTTTTGTTGTGCTTTTGCACTTTATACGACACTCCTTTACACTAGGGGCGAGTACCTTTTATCAACCTGCATATACAAGGAGGCGATCATGACCTATTCCTTCTCTCGGGGCCTTTTTGAGTGGCTCACGCATGGACTGTGGGCGAGTGCTTCGTGGTGGCAGATACTGCTTGCGACCCTGGTGATGACCCATGTCACCATTTCGGCGGTGACGATCTTTCTTCACCGAGCTCAGGCGCACCGAGCCCTCACGCTTCACCCGTTGCCAGAGCATTTTCTGAGGTTCTGGCTCTGGCTAACAACCAGCATGGTGACGAAGGAATTCGTGGCCGTCCATCGCAAGCACCATGCCAAGTGTGAAACAGAAGAAGATCCCCATAGCCCACAAACACGTGGGATCAAGGCC
>JAYUDH010000049.1:0-4736 GCA_043739895.1 Candidatus Moraniibacteriota bacterium | reverse complement strand
GATACGCTGATAAGAAAACAAAGCTGTTTGCCGAAACATTGCAAAAGCTCGGTATTAACAAGAAGAGCTTGACCCTGTCTTTGTCAGGAAGCGAGTTTCCATTGACTGTTATGTCGCGTAATATTCCGAGAATAGAAAATACCCTCACTGAAAACTTAAACGTGGTGCAGCTCTTGGATCACGAATACATCCTCATGACAGAGGAGAGTGTTAAAGTGTTAGAGAAGCGTTTTGCAGCCTGGGATAATACGGAGAAGAAATAAGGAAATGGCTATGGCACTGTTTGAGAAAAAATCGAAAGAGAAAGTGTTGCGAAAGCTGACTCCAAAGGAGAGTCCTTTAGCGATGCGTCTCCTGGCTCGTCCCCGCGTAACGGAAAAGGCTTATGCCATGAATACGCTCAATAAGTATGTTTTTGAAGTAACGAAGTCATCAACCAAGAAGTCAGTGAAGCGTGCTGTAGAAGAGGCATACGGTGTCAACGTGACAGCGGTGAATATGACTCGTCTTCCAGCAAAGAAGAAACTCTCTGGTCGCAAGCGTACTCCTGGTTTTAAGGGAGCGGTGAAGAAAGCTGTTGTGACGATAGTAGAGGGACAGACGATTGAATTGTTTAAGGCCGGAATGTAAGGACGCAACTTTTATGGCAATCAAGATCTACAAAAAGAACCACGCTGGACGACGTAATATGTCGATCGTCAAGCCGGACGGTGTAACGGACAAGGCTCCTGAGAAGTCGCTTCTTTCGCCATACAAAAAACGTGGTGGACGCTCGAAGGGAAAAATTTCGGTTCGTCATCAAGGTGGTGGACACAAGCGTCGTTTCCGTGTGATTGATTTTCGTCAGGATAAACTCAATATTCCTGGGCGTATCGCTCATTTGGAGAAGGACCCAAATCGTTCTGCTGTTATTGCGCTCGTATTTTACCGTGATGGTGAAAAGCGTTACATCTTGGCAACCGATGGTATGAAGCAGAATCAGGAAGTTATTTCTGGTGAAAGCGTCCCGGTAGTCAATGGTAATCGCATGCTCTTGAAGAATATTCCTGCCGGAACGACTATTTGTAATATTGAAATGAAAATCGGTAAGGGCGGCCAGATGGTCCGCAGTGCCGGTTCCCAGGCTGTACTCATGGCTCTCGATGGTCCAATGGCGCAGATCAAGCTTGCCTCAGGTGAAATTCGTCTGATCAGCAAGGAGTGTTATGCAACGCTCGGTCAGGTGAGTAACTTCGAACACAGTGCTGAGCGTATCGGAAAGGCCGGTCGCAGTCGTTGGATGAATCGTCGTCCACACGTTCGTGGCAGTGCTATGAACCCAGTGGATCATCCTCATGGAGGAGGAGAAGGTCGCCAGCCAATTGGTATGCATCCGAAGACCCCTTGGGGTAAGCCAGCTCTCGGGAAGAAGACCCGAAAGCGTAAGAAGGAAAGCAACCGTTATATCGTTCGTCGTCGCATCAACAAGAAGAAATAGTCTTTCCCCTAACATCAAGAACTGAGTCAGAAATTTATGTCACGAAGTCTCAAAAAAGGTCCATACGTCGATCCACGAGTCCTGAAAAAGCTCGAAGGAAAAAAACAGGGTGATCGTACTGTGATCAAAACCTGGTCACGTGCTTGCGTTATCTCTCCTGAGATGGTAGGGTTTACTTTCGGTGTGCATAACGGAAAGGATTTCATTTCCGTTCTTACTTCAGAAGAAATGGTAGGGCATCGTCTTGGAGAATTCTCACCTACACGGAAATTTAACCGTCACGGAGGAAAGATGCAGAAAGAAATTGAAATAGCTGCTAAACAAAGAGAGCTCGATAGCGCCAAGGCTGCCAAGGCTGCTTCAGCTGCGACTAAGAAATAGCTAGAGATATGAAAGTACACGCAACCCTGAAAAACCTGAGAATCTCCCCACGGAAAGTGCGTTTGGTAACGCATGCTCTTGTTGGTGTAGATACCCGTGAAGCATTGCTTCAGCTCAAAAAGATGGTGAAGAAATCTGCGGATCCCCTCTACGTTCTTTTGGCAAGTGCGGTAGCAAATGCCAGCAACAATTTTGGTCTCGACGAAAGTAACCTCTATGTCGAGTCGATCCGAGTGGGTGATGGTTTGCGATTGGAGCGTTGGTTGCCTCGTGCTTTCGGCCGAGCAACACCACTCATCCGTCGTGGATCGAATGTCACGATCATTCTGGAAGAGAGGATAGAAGGAAAGGGTCGTACTGAGAAAAAGCAGCCAAAAGAAAAAACTCTCCCCAAAGAAATTGAAGGAAGTGAGGAAGAAGTAAAGGATGGTAAGGCAGTGGTAAAGAGTACCAAGCCTGAGATGAAGAAAGAGGCGCTCAAGGGGAGTAAGCCTACAGGAGGAAAAATAGTCAAGAAGATGTTTCAACGGAAGTCCTCATAAACGAAAAATAGTAAAATAGCTCTAAGCTACACGAAGATATGGGCAATAAAGTTCACCCAACAGGTATTCGTCTCGGTATCACGACCAACTGGCAGTCGCGCTGGTTTGGTACGAAAAAAACATACCGTGAGCAGTTGCGTAAGGATATTGAGATCCGCGAGTTGATCATGAAGAAGTGGAAGGCTGCTGCGATCGCTGGTGTTGTTATCGAGCGTTCTGCTAATGCTATCCGTCTCCTCATTCAGACCTCTCGTCCGGGAGTGCTCATTGGTCGCGGTGGTACTGGTATCGAAGATCTGACCCGCGCCATTAAAAAGAGTTTTTTTGCTGGTAAGAAAGTGGAGCTGAAAGTAGAAGTACAGGAAATTAAAAATGCAGAAGCGAATGCTATGCTCGTTGGTCAGCAAGTGGCTGAGCAGCTGGAGAAGCGTATGCCTTTCCGTCGCGTGCTGAAGAGCACCCTCGATCAGGTAGAAGCCAACAAAGATGTTCAGGGAGTGAAAATCGAAATCTCTGGTCGTTTGGGTGGAGCAGAAATGTCACGTCGCGAATGGTTGTCCCGTGGAAAGATCCCTCTCCATACACTGCGCGCCGATATCGATTTTGCTCGTACGAAAGCACAGACAACCTACGGAGTGATCGGGGTGAAGACCTGGATCTATAAGGGTGAAAAATTTACTGCCGCAGAATAAAAACGCTTATGTTGTTAATGCCAAGAAAAGTTAAACATCGCAAGGTCCAGCGAGGCGGTTGGTCGGGTAAGCCGGCAACGTCTGGGACGGAAGTGAGCTTCGGAAGCTATGGCCTGAAGGCTGTAGAAGAAGGGTTGGTTTCTGCCAGACAGATCGAGTCCGCTCGTCGTGCCATGACACGTTCGATCGAACGTGGAGGTAAGGTGTGGATCCGCATTTTTCCTGATAAGCCCATGACCAAAAAAGGAGAACAGACTCCAATGGGTAAAGGAAAAGGAAGTGTTGATCATTTTGTTGCCAAGGTCCGTGCCGGAAAGATGTTGTTTGAACTCGACGGTATTCCTAAGAAAGCAGCAGAAGAAGCGATGCGTCTGGCCTCCCACAAATTGGCCATCAAAACCAAGTTTGTCGTCAAGCAATAGATCAAATTTTTGAAAAAGGTTCTAGTATGAAAGCAAAAGAATGGCGAGAAAAATCCGAAGCTGAGCAAGAGAAGATGTTGATCGAGCTCTCTGATAAGTTGCGAAAATTGCGCTTTGATTTGTCGACTCGCGAAGCCAAGAATCACGGTGATTACGCCAAGATGAAAAAGGATATTGCTCGCTTACTGACGCTCAAATCTGAAGCCACTATGGAAATAGTCGTTTCAGAGGAGGCCAAATAGTTTCTCTACTCACATATACTTATGAAGACAACGAACACAGTAATCGAAAAAACGAGTAAAGCCCCAACCCTTAAGGGTACGGTGGTGAGTAATAAGATGCAAAAAACACTCGTAGTGAATGTTGATACATTGAAAACTCATCCAAAATACTCGAAGCAGTACCGCTCTTCAAAGAAGTATAAGGTACATGTGGAAGAGAGTAGTCAGTATGAGATCGGTGCCGTGGTGTTATTTCAGGAATGTCGTCCGATGAGCCGAGATAAGCGTCACCAGATAGTCAAATAGTTTTTCTCTAAAAAGTTCCCTTATGATCCAAGCAGAATCAGTCCTCAAAGTTGCTGACAACAGTGGTGCCAAAATCATCAAGTGCTTCAAGGTGCTCGGTGGGACCCGCCGTCGTTATGCGGCCTTGGGAGATATTATTGTCGCTTCTGTGAAGGTTGCTGAACCACGTGGTTTGGTGAAAAAGGGAGAAAAAGTAAAAGCAGTCATCGTGAGGCAGGTGAAGGAGTATCGTCGTAAAGACAATTCCTATATCCGTTTTGATGAGAACGCCGCTGTTATCCTCGATACCAATCTTATTGATCCAAAGGGAACCCGTATTTTTGGTCCAGTCGCTCGTGAACTCCGTGAAAAGGGTTTCACCAAGATTGTTTCACTCGCTCCAGAAGTTTTGTAAAGTATACAGTGTTATGAAAATCAAGAAAGGCGACAAAGTACAAATCATGGCTGGTAAAGACCGCGGCAAGCAGGGCGAAGTGTTGCGCGTGATTCCTGTGGCTGAGAAAGTCTTGGTCAAGGGGGTCAATGTCATGAAGCGTCATATGCGTGCCAAGCGTGAAGGTGAAAAAGGAGAGCGCATCGAAAAGGAAGTGCCACTCCATGTTTCGAACGTGATGCTCGTATGTCCTCATACCAATAAGCCAACACGTATCGGATACAAGATCGAGGGCGGCGAAAAGATTCGCATGAGTAAAAAA
>JAYUDH010000048.1:0-4812 GCA_043739895.1 Candidatus Moraniibacteriota bacterium | reverse complement strand
TAGACGGTGCTCGGGAGACCCTTCGTGCGTGGAAGGTGTCAGAAAAAAACATTACCATTGTACGTGTCCCAGGGAGTTTTGAACTGACCTATGGCTGTCTCTCGCTTCTGAAAAAAAAGAAAGTGCATGCGATCGTGGCGCTCGGCTGTATCATCAAGGGTGAGACGAGTCACGATGAGTACATTGCGCATGCTGTGGCTCAGGGAATCGTACAGCTTATGGTAGAGCACAAGAAACCTATTTCTTTTGGATTGCTGACGGTGAATACACTTGATCAGGCCACTACCCGTTCTACGGGAGAGAATAACAAAGGAAAGGAAGCAGCGATCGCCGCCTTAGAGATGGCTCTTCTCTAGCCAAATACCAAAACCGTATGCACGTTGCCATCCAGGCCTCCGATCTTGATCATACACGTATCGATGGTACGCGCGTGTACTTGAAAGAACTTTTGAAACGTTTTGGAGTACTCGCTCCAGAGACAGATTTTATTCTGTATCATAAGGGGATATTTAACCCGAATTTGGCGCCACCGATAGTTCCGCATTATTTTGAGGTATCGCTCCCATTTCGCTTTGCCTGGATGCAGACGCGTTTTACTTGGGAGATGTTTCGTGCGAGGCCAGAGAAGCTCTTTCTGCCTATACAGGCAGCACCAGTACTCCTTCCGCGATCAATTGAGGTGACGGCGACGATCCATGACCTTGCTTTCAAACGCTATCCGGAAACATTCAAACAAGGTGATCTCTTCAAGCTCAATTTTATGCTGGAGAGAGCAGTGAGACGAGCAGATAAACTCATTGCTGTCTCAGACTCAACCAAACGCGACCTCTTAGAGTTTTTCCCCGAGCTTCCGGAATCACGTATCACTGTTATTCATCATGGGTTTGATGCTCAGTTTTTTGAAACACGACTTTCGGTAGAGACCCTTTTTCAACAGTTGAGTGCGTTTCGACTCGTACCACACGAGTACTGCCTGTACGTCGGTGCGCTTCAGCCACGAAAGAACCTCGTACGATTGATCGCTGCTTTTGAACGAGTAAAGAAACAGCATCCTACCATGAAGCTGGTATTGGCAGGGGAGGCGGCCTGGCTTGCCTCCAACATTCTGGCGGCATATGAAAAGAGTCCTTACCGAGAAGATATACTTTTGACGGGACGGGTTTCTTTTGATGATCTACGTGTCCTTTATCAGGGGGCGCGATTGTTTGTCTTCCCTTCACTCTACGAGGGATTTGGCTTGCCGATCCTTGAGGCCTTCGCCTCGGGTATACCGGTACTGACCGCTGACAATTCCAGTCTGATAGAGGTGGCGGGAAAAGCAGCGCTGTATTGCTCTGCTACAAGTGTCGATGATATAGCAGAAAAGCTCGAGCAATTATGGCGGAATGAAGCCCTAAGAAACGACCTCATTGTTCTCGGACAGGAGCAACTCAGACACTTTTCTTGGGAGAAGTGTGCACAAGAAACGCTCTCGCTCATTCTTTCGTAGACACACACCTGTTGATCTAGACTCGTTGGTTTATCGCTACCCTTGCAAGATCTGCTATTTCGTGTCACAATACCTGAGCCGAAAAACGGCATTTTTGTTTATCTATTTTTAGTGAAGTTCTTTGTTCTCCAAGCAAAGAATATTCTGTCGGTATGTATGGCCAAGGATAACGTGGTACTACGCTTTGATAAAGTGTCCTTCGAATACGGACACAAAAAACCGATCCTCGATGAGGTGAGTTTTAGTATGCGTGCAGGGTCTAAGATTACACTCATGGGTCAGAATGGCGCTGGGAAGAGCTCGCTTTTCAAACTTATCACCGGTGAAGAAAAGCCGATGAGTGGCCGTATCTCTCTCGATCGTGACGCTGTGGTGGCGATCGGGCGCCAGACTATTCCCCGTGACCAGCTCGATCTAACGATCGAAGAATTTTTCGAACAATTCTTTCATGAGAAAAAATGGAACCTTCCCGCTCTCATTCAGGATGTTTTGGAGGTAGTGAACCTGCCGATGCCCACACTCGACAAAAAGATTCGTGCTTTTTCTGGTGGTCAGCAGGCGCGATTGCTCTTGGCTTCGGCTCTCATTCAGGAGCCAGATATTCTCCTACTGGATGAACCAACTAACAACCTTGATTATGCAGGAATCGCTCACTTAACTGAGTTCCTCATTAACTATGAAAAAACGGTTATCGTTATTTCGCACGATGCCGAATTTTTGAACGCCTTTACCCATGGTGTGTTTTATCTCGATATTTTTACCCACAAGATCGAACAGTACACAGGAGACTACTACGATGTAGTAGCAGAAATTGCCAAGCGTATTGCGAAAGCGCAAAGTGAAAACGTCCGTCTCGAACGAACGATTCAGGAGAAAAAAGATCAGGCAAACGTTTTTGCGAACAAAGGAGGAAAGCTTCGTGCTGTAGCCAAGCGTATGCGTACTCTGGCTGAGGAGCTCGAGGAAAACAAAGTGGATGTGCGCCAAGAAGATAAGACGCTCTCTTCTTTTGAAATTCCTACTCACGATGTCGTTGGGACTATCGTGAAGATCAAAACGGTTTCTGTATTGGGAGAATTTGGACCGAATATTAAAGGGGTGAATATGTCGCTCAAGAAGAATACCCACCTCATTGTTTCTGGGCCCAATGGTATTGGCAAAAGTCACTTCCTCGAAGAGCTGGCGACTGGTAACACGGAGCGTGCCGATATTACGCCTGGCGTCACGGTGGGGTACTACCGTCAGGACTTCTCGACTCTTGATTTCGATAAAACAGTGGCCGAGACACTGCTTCAGTCGTTGCCAGAAAAGAATATGGAGCTGGCCTACAAGGTAGCGACCAAATTTCTCATCCCAGCCGAACTTATTCAGAACAAAGTCATTAGTCTCTCAGAGGGACAAAAGGGGCTCCTTATGTTTGCCTGTCTCTATGCTCAACAGCCAGACCTTCTCATCCTCGATGAGCCAACCAACCACATTAACTTCCGCCATTTACCGGTCATTGCCGAGGCCCTCGACAATTACAAGGGAGCGATGATCTTGGTTAGTCACGTACCAGATTTCGTGGCGCAGATTCGTATTGATGAAGTGCTTGATTTGGAATCTTTGAGCTAAAGTTTAAAGTTGATCTGAGTACTTTTAAGAGAAGATGAATTTTTTTCTGTTCCCGATGTGACATCGGTCACATTTCTCATGAGCCTGTCGGTAACAGTGAGACGTGACGGATGGTCTCGCGGACAGTCCACTGTTCGACAAGGTGAGTGAGAAATGTTCGATGGACACGTAAGGGCAGAGAAAAATATATCTTCTCTTATAATATCTTTTTTCGCTCTACATGAATAAAAAATACCCCTCTTTTATAGGGGTATTTTTTATGGTGAGTATTATTCTACTTCGCCGAAGAAGATATGCCAAAAGAGATAGCCCGTGAGGAGAAAGAGAGCGATGAGGAGTGGAATGGTAACGAGAGGGAATTTGAAGAGTGAAACAGCAAGGATAGCAACCATCCAGAGACTACCGAGCCACAGAAAGGGATTTTTTTTGGTGATGTTCCAGGGAAAAGAAATATTGAGGAATCTCCCGAGGAGTGAAACGAAGAGTGCTCCGATGGTCAGGGTGAAAAAAAACTTGGTAAGACTAAAGCGTACTGTGACAAAGGTAGGGAGGAGTGTCTCGATAGTAAAGAGGCCCATGAAAAAGAGATACCCAACGAAGAGAGCTTCAGCAGCGAGAGCGTAGCAGACTCCGAGACTTCCGTTGTCACGAAGGCGTGTGAGGGCAGAGAGAAATTGTTGACGGAGTATATCCATAGGGGTGCGATTATTGAGCGAGTCCAAAACGAGAGAGGAAACGCTGCTTGATCTGAGAGAGGAGCGTCATCATGTTTTGTTTGTTCTTGGCTGTTTCAAAAGAGAGGGAGAGAGTATTGATGTCGATGTTGGCTTCAGGGCTGGCAACACGGAGCTCGAAGTCGTTACCGAATCCTGGTGTCAGCGTAGTGATAGGTGTCTCGCAAGAGAGGGCTGATCCAAAAAGGTTTGGTATGAGCGTACAGTCGACAGATCGTTTACTGGCTTCGCTTGAGACGATGATGGGATGCTCCTTTGTTAACAGAAAATCTCGGTACATTCCAGGGAGGAGTGGATGCTTCATTCCTTGTCCGACCAGGTAGTAGCTCTGATCGTCTTGATCCATGAGAAGAGTGCCATCAGGATGGACTGCTCCAAGAAGAAAAATTCGGCCACGCTTGTACACGCCAAGCTCTTCTTCGCTCACTGGTGTGACGTCCTCAAAATGGTAGCCGAGAGCAAGAAAGATATCAGCACTTCCTACTGGGCGGACTTCGCTTTCGCTTACCACAATAAAAACTCCTGAAGCATTAGAGAGGAGTGAACCGACACGAAAACCGAGCCATTCTTCAGAGAGGGGATAGGTACGGAGGAGTGTGTTATCGCCGGGGAGAGCGTGTGTCGCTGTATATCGTGAGAGATAGGCTTGCTCGCTCACAAAAGGGAAGAGGGTGCCGCTACGGAGAGCGTAGTATGTTTCATTGATTTTGTAGACAATTTCTTCCGGGAAGTCACTCACTGCCTCACCAGTGGGGAAGAAAAAACTCTGGTAGGAGCGGCTGAGAGAAAACTGGAGTGTTTCTGGGGTCGCTGAATTTTTTTCGAGGATAGCGGTAATATTGATCAGAGAAAAGTCTCCTACGACAGTAGTGTCGGCGAGGAGGCTACCATCTTTCTCAATCTTACCGTTGGTGCGTGGGGTACTGTCTTTCGATCGGGGAGTAAGGATGGCGTTTTTACTTGAGTTCGGAGAGC
>JAYUDH010000047.1:0-14068 GCA_043739895.1 Candidatus Moraniibacteriota bacterium | reverse complement strand
TCTATGTAAAATTTATTACATTTATCACGTGGCACGTAGTTAAAAACAAGGCACTCCGCAGTTGGAGGAAGAGCCTTGTTTTTTATTACCCAAGAGTGGACAAAACTTTAAAATATAGATAGTATACTCTGTCATTCAACGAAACTCTACGAAGGAGAAATGACATGGCTCTTTACAAAAACTGGCCAGAGATTTGCCAGGTCGGCCGTACGAATAAGCTGCTCATGCTCGTTTTGGCCTCAATTGAAATTGATGAGAACAACCCAGTTTTCCAGGGGTTATTTATTGGCTTCGCACAGTGCTTTTCCGTGACGAAAATCGACGGACCCTTCCCTTTGTCGATCATCCGCGAGTTGGCGCAGGAGTCAGCCGCCTCGAAGGGTTATTCCGGAAAGGATGCTGCGGACTATCCCGATACGTGGGAAGTTCTTGATGGCCTCGATGTGCCGTACATCATTTTCGAGGTCTGTGAGCCGGGTGATGGACAGACAAGCTGGCCCATCTTCCCTCCCTCAGTCATCGAAAGAACTGCCAAGCAGGGCCAGACGTTCGTGTGGAAGGGCCAGCAGATGGTCCTGCTTGAGAATAACCTCAATGAGCGGCACGGCGATTGGCGTATCATTCTCGCACCTGTTGAGTGCATTGCACTTGATCTCTAGCCGCGCACTCGCGTATTAAGTCCTAGCGAGTATAAATAAGGGCTTTTTTTGTTTTTGTTGCCAGGAGAAAAATGTAAAAGTGTGACAAAATATTGCGTGGGTACTTATTTCCTTCAAAGAGGACTATACTCCAAGAGCCCCTCTATAAAGAGTAACTCTAAAAATTTTATGATGAATCAAGAAAAGACTATTATTGGAATCCTATCCCTCTTCGTTGTTATCTTATTTTGTACAACGCTCTATTTTGCAACGAGAAATACATATAGTGAGGTGGGTGTATCTATCCCGATAACTCCCCCAACAGGTGTAACAGAAAATACCCCCCAACCAGAGCAAAATGAAAATATTTCCTACCTTGTTTCTAATGAAAATACGACGAAGTTCTGTGACGGAGCGGTCATGGACAGTGCTGGTTATCGGAAAACTATCACTACGGAAGTCATTTCCTCTATTGGGAAGTCCGGACTGACTACAAGTGAATTGGCCAAAGAGACAGCTGTTTTGGCGACCAAAGGCATGTGTCGAGAAGTGCTACAAAAAACTGATTTTACAGTGACGGATGGGGTGGTGGAAATTGCTCCCATTTCAGGCTGGGCCGGATCATCGATTACTTTTTGTAGCTGTCAACCACAAGTCGAAGTAAATCTTCTTCGGATTCCTGGTATTGTATCGGTGGACTGGTCTGCTGATCAAAGGTAAAAAGAAGAAAATGGGGATGTATGAGATAAGATGAGTCAGATCCTTCAATAAAAAAATAGTACAAAAAACATCTGCCGCAAGGTTTTTACTTGCACTGTCTTCTTGGAATTTTAGAAACAACGATACCAGCGAGAATACCAAGCGTGTTAAAGATTATATCCCCGAGCGTATCCCATGTTACGTTCTTACCATAACTCCCCCACTCCTGAGTTTTGAAAAGAAAATCTGAAGAGGCCTCAAAGATTTCCCAAAGTATTCCGGAACTAAAAACGATAAGAAAGACAATCAAGAGGACTTTTCTTGTGGTAAAGTGCTCCCATTCTTTGACAGACTCGCTCAATATGAAGGCAAAGAGCATGGATACAGTAAAGTGAGCGAGTTTATCATACTCAAACCCATACCTATTGAGCTGAAATAAGCCCAGCTCCCCTGCAATATTGACGGCCAGCGAAAAGGCTATGACGGTGCGCATTTCAAGAATTAATGCTCTTTTCCGCGAAGTACTTTTTTTGAGGATGAGCTTTGGGAGGTAGATGAGAATTGGTGATGTGAGAGCGATGATCCCCATAAAAACAGGCTTGTAAAAGTCTGGCATCCAATGTCTGGGTGTGATGAGTAAGGAGATCCCAATGAGTACCAGGATAATACTTACATATTGAAGAAAGAGTCGTTGTTGCATAGAAAGTTGATACTGTTGATTGACAGCGGATACTACACCTCTTTGACCCCAATGTACAGCATCCACCTTTAAAAACAGCTCAAACATTATTGATACCTCGGCACAAAAAATTGTTCATTCTTGAGCTTTTTTACTATAATGCCAGTGTACTATTGAGAATTTTAAATAAAAAAGTATGAGTATTTTTCATCATAACGAAGAGCCATCTTCTACGGGTCACCTCTCAGGGACAGATATTGTGTATTCGATTATCCAGGAAGCTATTGAAAGAAATACCTCTGATATCCATATTGAGCCACGCGCGACCGATGGGAGAGTGCAGTTTCGTATTGACGGCGTGTTGCATGAGATGGACACCCTCCGTCTTGATCAGTTATCGGCAGCAGTGAACTCACTGCGTGTTTTAGCTAACCTTCCATCGGTGAATGACGTTACCCCAGAAGATGGTCATTTTTTCTATAATTATTCTGACCAAACACACGAAAACGTGACGGTAGATATTCGTTTGTCGATATTCCCAGTCGTCAATGGGAGTTCTGTTGTTTTGCGTATTCTTGATCGTTCGGAGGTACTTCTCTCTATGAAAGATCTTGGGATGAACGAGGATGACCTCCTAAAGCTGACCCGTCTGTCACTTCGTAGTTATGGGATGCTCTTGGTCACTGGGCCAGTAGGATCAGGAAAAACAACCACACTCTACTCAATTCTCCTCGAGTTTAGCAGACAAAAAGATCACAAAAACATTATAACCTTGGAAGACCCAGTGGAATACCATTTTGATAATATTCGCCAGAGCCAGGTACAACCAGAACGTGGATTTACTTTTGTGGAGGGAATGAAATCGATCCTCCGTCAGGACCCCGATGCTATCATGATTGGGGAAATCCGTGATCAGGACACTGCGGGGTATGCTATCGAAGCGGCTTTGGCGGGACGTGCTGTCTTCTCTACTATTCATGCCAATTCGACTATTGGAACCATTGCGCGTTTGGTGGATATGAATATTGAGCGAGGCCTCATTGCCTATGCTATAAATGGTGCTATTTCTCAGCGTTTAGTGAAGAAAATATGTGAATTCTGCAAAACGGACTTTACTCCACCGGCTGAGTATATCAAGATGCTTGGAATCGAGGGAGAAAACATCGCCTATAAGATGGGGGCCGGATGTGATGAATGTGATCATACGGGATACAAAGGACGGACGGGTATTTTTGAAATTCTCGAATTTAATGACGAATTGCGTACGCTCATTGTAGAAAAGGCTTCTATTGAGAGCATGACTGAGGTTGCTAAAAAGTCAGGCTTCCGCTCTATTCGAGAAGATGCTATCGAGCGTATTCGACAGGGTATCACAACACCAGAAGAGGCTATTCGCACAGCGTACTAAAGCTGTTACAGAATTTCTCTCTTTTGTAAAAACCTGCCCATGAGGATCTTCCTGGGGCA
Organism: Candidatus Moraniibacteriota bacterium; assembly: GCA_043739895.1. Lineage (GTDB taxonomy): Bacteria > Patescibacteriota > Minisyncoccia > Moranbacterales > UBA1568 > UBA1568. Next base: position 10,585 of record JAYUDH010000047.1, on the reverse strand, counting down.
GTTTTTTATTACCAAACGAAGTGAGTGAAACGAAAGTATACTTTCGTTTCCAAGCGAGAGCCGGTAAAATCAGGGCAAAAACCTGTTATATCAAAAATGCTTTTCTGCTATACTAGAGAAGGATTTTTTAATTACCTTCTTATGAAAAAGTATCTCGTAATTGTTGCTCTCGCCTCAGTGGCCTTGATCAATGCTGCCTATTTAAGTTACAAAGCGTATTTTTTCCGTTTTATTGATCCGCTTGGTCTGACCTCATTTTGTGATTTCTCTTCGTTTAATTCTTGTAGTGAGGTTTTACGCAGTCCCCTTTCGAGCGTCTTTGGTATTCCCTTTCCTTGGGTGGCATTGGCGGTCTACCCCGTTCTTCTCGGTCTGGCCTGGTATGGTCATAAACACCAGTCGTATACTCAGGCAAAAATACTCGTAGTACTATCTTTTTTGGGAATGTGCTTTAATTTTTTCATTATCTATCGAGAAATAGTTTTTATTAAAGCTTTTTGTCTCCTGTGTTTTATTTGTACGCTGATTATTATTACTATTTTCCTCCTCTCTCTGTCCATATTAAAGGAAAGGAGTGAAAAAGATATTTCAGCAAGTCCCGTCTAGCACTTATGTTTGATCTTTCAGCAGAAGAAATGGCTGTACTTCGCCCACTCTCAACCCCGGGCAAGATCCAGGATTTTCTTGATGCTCTTCCCAGTAATCTCTCCCGCTATAGTGACTCTTGTTCCTCGCCTCGCATGACGCTCCGCCATGGACGGGCGCACTGTATCGAAGGTGCCTTTGTGGCCGCCACAGCCTTATGGCTTCAGGGAAAAGAACCGCTCCTTCTCGACCTTAAGGCACGAGAACCTGATTTTGATCACGTGGTCGCTCTCTATCAAGAAAATGGTTATTGGGGGGCAATGAGTAAGAGTAATCATCCAGTGCTCCGTTTCCGGGATCCTATTTATCGCACCCTCCGTGAGCTCGCCCTTTCTTATTTTCATGAGTACGTTCTGGCGAGTACTGGCGAGAAGACCCTCGAAAGTTATTCACGTTCTTTTTCGCTCAAGCGTTTTGGTACCGATTGGATAACATCCGAAAAGCATTTGTGGGATATTACTTTAGCGCTTGATCAATCGCGACACTACCCAATTGTTCCACCGGGACAAAAAAAATATCTTCGTCATGCCTCCGACATTGAATGTCGGGCGGGGCGATTAAAAGAATGGGAACGTTCTGATCCACGAACGTAAGAAAAAGAGGAAAAATTTCATAATACGAGAGAAATATGCGCACCATTATCCATATTTCCGATCTTCATTTTGGTAAAACGGAGCCGGATCTTGAAGAATCGCTGCGAACTTTTATTCTTGCTCGTAAACCAGACCTCATTGTCGTTTCTGGTGACCTGACGCAGCGCGCCACCAAAACTCAGTTTCTTGAAGCAGGGGTATTTTTTTCTTCTCTCCCCTTTCCTCTTTTTGTGGTCCCGGGCAATCATGATGTCCCACTATACTCCTTTTGGCGACGCTTCTATCGCCCCTATAGGAATTATGAGCGGTATATATCAGAAGACCTGGAGCCAGAGTATCAAGATGATGAGCTTTCGGTGGTTGGTATCAATACCGTTCGTATCTGGCGTATGAAAGAAGGAAGTGTTGATCAATTGCAGGCAAAACGAGTACAAAAGATGTTTTTTGGTCTCAAACCAGAAGTATTTCGTATTATTGTCTCCCATCACCCCTTCAATATTCCGAAAAGGCACTATAAGCGGCCCGTCGGTCAGGCCAAGAAGTTTTGGAAATCACTCGAGGAAGACCGTATTGACCTCTTCCTTTCTGGACATCTCCATGATACTTTGGCCCATCGTGAAGACCCTCCCTATAAAATAGCTCAAAATGGCGCCCTTATTATCCAGGCTGGAACCGCTATTTCTACTCGTCGGAGAAAAGAAGGGAATGCTTTTAATGTTATTACCACTGATTTCCCCCGTGTGCAGATCGAACGATACATGTCACAGGACCCTTCACTAGGCTTTACTCTCCTGAAGACGGAAACATTCATCCATAGACAGGACCATTGGTCTCGGGTAAAAAAGGCCTAAAAGAGCCATTCCTTAGTGATAATGTATCATATCTTTGCTTATATAAGCCAAAAGTATAGAGAGTGATATTGACACAAATGTGATTTTGTGCTAGTATGGACAGTTGGCTTACGAGCCTTCCCGTCACTCTTACGAGGGTCACGGCTTAGTCCTAAGAGTACACTATGGGTGCACGAAAAGGTTTTCTTTTCGCGATAGCAGTATTGGTGAGTAGTATCGTATCAGTTTCGATTGTTAAAGCCGCTGATACAGTAAATGAGATCCCTCTTGTTTCTGATTATGATTATAAGAGTGATCCTTATCTCTTGGAGTGGACCTTTTCTTTTCCGAAGAGCAGCACAACATCAATTATCGTCAGTGATATGACGAAAGAGGAAAAAGTATTGGCCCGTTGGAAGGAAAAGCAGGCTCATTTGTGGAAAAATCTTCCAAAGGAATCCTTTACTATCAATGCTTCAGCTTATACGGCTGCTGCTGATGAATGCGGGAAATCCGATGGAGTGACTTCTTCTGGGTTACAGGTAGAAGAGAAACGTACTTTGGCGTGTCCTCCCAACCTCCCCTTTGGTACCAAGTTGGCCATCGAAGGGATGGGCGAGTACCGCTGTGAGGATCGTGGTGGTGCCATTAAGGGGAACCACATCGATATCTACATGCAAACCAAAAGTGAAGCCTTTGCTTTCGGTCGTCGTGACCTAGTAGCTCAGGTGATCCCGTAAATAAATGACTTATACACAGGAAATACAGTACAAATCAAAAGATGAAAAGCCCCTGGTCGCAAGACAGGGGTTTTTCATTGACGGTCTATCCGCTATTTGGTAGGCTTCGGAAGTACTCATAGTGGATTACATTGGTCCGATGGCCGAGCGGTTAGGCACAGGTCTGCAAAACCTTTCACAGCGGTTCAACTCCGCTTCGGACCTCATAGTTTTTGCCGCGGTGGCGGAATGGTATACGCAGAGGACTTAAAATCCTCGGATCGCAAGGTCGTGTGGGTTCGAGTCCCACCCGCGGCACAAAGAGAATAGAAACTTGACCTATACGGTCAGGTTTTTTATTTCTATCCGCGAGTGGGACGAAAAGGGCACGAGTAAGGTGCGAGTGGGTGGATAGCGTTGCTTTTATAGATGAACTGCGCTATCCTGAGACCTTCGGAAACCCGAAGAAGCCCTTTACCAGAACCTAAGGAGACGGTCATGATCATCGATTGTAGTCATCCCGGTGTTGTGGAGCTTTCGCTTGAGTGGCGCTCGCTCCTCCACCAAGCGGACGATGACAAGGGTGTGGCGAGCCTGGTCTTTCAGCGAGCGCTGACCCAGAGCGTGATCGCACCGGTACTGAGCTGCCTTCCTGGTGAACTCATCTTGGCCCATCAGCAGTTTCTCTCCCAGCACCCAACCGGAGCACACAGCTTTGCCTTTGGCAGTGAAATGGTATGGGAGGATACCTACGTCACGCTGGCTGGTCGGATGAGCACGGAAATTCGGATTACGGAGACACCGGAGGAGCGCCATGTCATGGGGCATGATGCTCGAATTCGGTGTACGATCGTTACCCCGCCCCAGTTTCTCTTACCCGTAAAGTGGTGGGTGCAACTGTGGCCACGCTACAGACAGTCCAATGTCCCAACGCATTACTGTCTGGAGCGATCCGAGAAGAACCCTCCCGAGTTTCACGCTACGCCGCTGGATCTTTCGTGGTTTGGGCAGCACCTCTTCCCAGTGCGAGTCGGTAAGCATGATTGGGCGAGGAGGATGGCCGTTGTCATCGGCAATGATTCAGTCAGGAACTGGCTCCGCGAGCACGGGTCCGACCAGCTCTACGGCGAACTCTTGGCGCACTGAATTCCTTCGCCAGGTTCTGTAATTACCGCAAGGGCTTAATGGCTCGTGCGGATTTTTTTTCAACTTTTCTTACTATTTCTGAAATCTTTTTAAAATCTTCGATCAATGTGGTACGAAGCGAGCCGTTGTAGAGTGCAGCAGCAGGATGATACAGGACAAAAAAGGTTTGCGTTCCTAAGCCATCGATTGTCTCCGTGAATGCCTGTCCATGCACATCTGATATTTTCTTTCCTGGTAGGAAGTGTTCCATAGCATGACGACCAAGAGTCACAATAATCTTGGGTTGAATAAGGGCTATTTGCTCATGTAGCCATTCCTGACAAGCCGCGATTTCTTCTGGTAGAGGGTCGCGGTTATTTGGCGGGCGATATTTGACGATATTCGTAATATAAATATCTTCACGTTTGAGGTGAATGGTGGCCAGCATTTCTGAAAGAAACTTCCCTGAAGCCCCTACGAAGGGTACTCCTAAGAGATCTTCTTTTTTTCCGGGCGCCTCACCAATAAAAAAAAGAGAAGCATGAGCACTTCCCTCCCCTGCTACGGCCTGCGTGGCTGTTTCTTTGAGGGCACAGAGACATTGTATTTTAAAGCGAGCGTTGAGTTCTGTGAGTGATTCCTCTTTGTTCATAACAAGTTGCTAGTAAAATAAGGCGAATACTTACAATTTTTTTCTGAAAAATGATAATACGCCATCATTTTTAGAGAATATTTTCAAAAAATACTTTTTTTGTTGTAAATATTAGGCAATAGTAAACCCATCTGCTGTTTCAATAATTTTTCCGGGAACTTCAAAGCCACTCGCTAGTTTGTGTCCTCCCCCGCCGAACTGATGTGCGATAGCTGAAACATCGACACCATGATGCTCCATGGAGCGAAGCGAGGCTCGCACGGTCTTAGGATCGCGTTCTGAGAGGACCATAGCGAATTTTGCATCAGGTACAGTGCTTAAGATAGAGGCTACCTGATAAATGTCTTCGGCTGAGGCGTGGCACTCGGCGATATCTTCTTGAGTGACAGCGGTGACGAGCATCCCGTTCTTATCATTGAAGCGCGCCTTTTCAAAAGCTTTTCCCCAGAGTTTGAGCGCAGAAATATTTTTATTGGTAAATATCGTTTGAGCAATTTTCGAGAGCGGCGCTCCCTTCTTCATGAGTTCAGAAGCAATCTCCATCACTTGTGGTGAAACTCCTCCATGCTGAAATCCCCCGGTATCGAAGAGAATACCCATAAGGAGCATGGTGGCCATTGATTTTGATATCGGTACGTCGGTAGCAGTAAAAAAAAGATAGAGGAGTTCGGAGGTTGAAGAATATTCAGCATCAATCATCACAACATCAGCCTGTAGATGAATATCAGGGTGGTGATCAATGAGGACGATGACCTGGTTTTCTTGAAAACTATCAATAATAGCATCGAAACCGCGATCAACACTGTCGCTCGCGATCACAGCATCGTAGTTTTTGAGATCAAGTTGATCAGGATGGAAAAATGTTTTCTCTGCCAAGCTTTTGAGAGTATCCGGAAAAGGGTTGAAACAGGCGATATCAACATGTTTACCAAGAGAACGGAGATGCTCTTCGAGAGCGAGGTTGGCACCGACGGTGTCAGGGTCGGGTCGATTATGGGCAACGAGTAAAATACGCTCTGCCTTGGCGATAATATAAGAAAGGGTGTGGAATTCGCTGTCAAAAAGTTGCATAACCTGTGTATAAGTACGGGAAGTGCTTTAATTGAGCTCTAACAGAATCTTCTCTACTTTGTCAGCTTCTTGGGCGGTGGTGTCGATCTCAAAAGAAATTTTTGGCATTGGTCGCATATAGAGCTTGGCGTAGAGCTTCTTCTGAATACCAGAGAGTTCTTTTTTGAGAGTTTCCTTTACGTAATTGGTTTCACTCTCAGGAAAAACACTGATAAACATACGAGTGTAGCGGAGATCCTTTGAGGTGTCAATCTTAGCAATGGTCATAATAACTCCCGGCTTAAGGGAAAGTTCTCGTTCCATAATTTCTCCCAGGAGTTGACGAAGAAGTTCATTGACTTTGGTGATGCGCATGGTGGGCATAACGTTGGATAATCATGTATAAGTGGTCGAAATGGCTTTCTTGTGCCCCCACCAGGAATCGAACCTAGATCTCTCGCTTAGGACGCGATAGCTCTATCCATTGAGCTACGGGGGCAAACACTGTCCGTCAAAAGGCGGATCAGTCTCTGGCTGAAACTACAAGGGCGTCGGCGGGAGCAAGAATACACTCTACCACACTCTTCTCATACTATCAATGGCGAGAGAATAAGTACAATAAAAAAATCCCCCAGAACAGGGAATTATATGATGAGAAGTAATGAATGGTATAAATGTGGACCATGCCGGATTCGAACCGGCCACCCCTTCCATGCCATGGAAGTGCTCTACCAAATGAGCTAATGGCCCAAAGCTACCTCTGTATAATAGCGATTTCTCAATTTTCGTCAATTCACCATATACAATAGAGATCTTTATTCGCTATAATGAGGTCATAGTATCTCAGTTATGAAAGAAACGATTTTCTGCTCAGAAGGGAAAAGGCCAGCAGCTATTGCTTTGTTTTTATTAGTACTCTGCCTTCCGCTTACGGTCCGCAAGGTGATTTTTGTTATCGCTCCTGACGGAGAAAGTGTTTTTAATGAATATTGGGACATCTCTCTCTATTTGTCAGACATCCTTGTTCTCATATTTTTTCTCTGTACATTATTACAATATAAAAAGTGTATTCTGTCAATATCTTGGTGGAAAGAATTGTTCCACGTGAAACATATTGGGATGCTCTTTGCTCTGCCACTTCCCTTTCTTCTATGGGGAGGACTCTCTGTTTTGTGGTCAGATAGTCAAATACTTGCCGGTTACTCCTTTTTTAAGCTTTTAGAGGGATACGTGTTATACCTATGTCTCATACTTCTTATTGTTCCACGTGGAACAATAAGTATCTCTACTGTTGATTTAGATAATCGTTCCACGTGGAACAACGTTCACTCTGAGCTTAGCGATAATAAAAAGTTCCACGTGGAACAATTAGGATTATTTTCTCAGTATCTTATAAAAATCGTTCCACGTGGAACAATACATTTTTTCCAGCAGTGTTACATGCTTTATTATTCCACGTGGAACGTCTGGAAGATTATCTCTATAAGCCTTATTTTTGGTGGCTTGTTTCAATCTGTAGTGGCAATAGTGCAATTTTTGCTTCAATCATCGCTAGGGATGACTTTGTTACAGGAAAGTATAGTGAGTCCTTTTGCCCCTGGTATTGCAAAAATTATCATTGCCAATAGTATATTCGTTCGATCATATGGTTTTTTCCCTCATCCTAATGTTCTTGCTGGTTACTTGGCTATAACAATACTTCTCACTCTTGCTTATCCATTGATATTTCATACTCGACTGTTCCACGTGGAACAATCAAGTAAAAAGAAACACGTTGTTCCACGTGGAACAATAACTGGCACAGGGAATATATGGGTATGTCTATGTTCCACGTGGAACAATATGAAAAATAACCCCATGTTCCATGTGGAACATGGGGTTATGGTCTATAGGATGGTTTTGTTTATTCAAATACTTGGTTTATTAGTGACTTTTTCGAAATCTGCCATACTGGGACTTATTGCTGCGATAGTTTATTTGGCTTTTCAATTGTTTCACGTGGAACAATTGAGGCTGGATAAGAGTCGGAACATGATTGTTCCACGTGGAACAACATCTGTACATGATAATCAGACAGACGGAAATTGTTTCACGTGGAACAAAGGGGTGGCGATAAGTACCTTGTGTGGTATATTGTTCCACGTGGAACAATATAAAAAGTCCTATTTTCTCGGTATTCTCACTATAACACTGTTTATTATTAATCTTAACTGGTACTATTTCTTGATACAGCCAATACAAGAGCGCCTCTTTTTTGAAAAAGAGTTTGTATCCGTTATTTCTTCAAATCCTTTTTCGGGTATCGGCCTTGGACAGAGTGTTTATTCCTTACAGAACTTTTTCGACACAAAGTTGTTTTCATGGCAATTGCAGCCTATTCATAGTGTATTTCAGCTTATTATTGTTGAAACAGGGTTTATTGGGCTAATGCTTTTCCTATTTTTTATCGCTCTCCTGTGGTATTTTTCCCGACAGATGCGATACGTTCCACGTGGAACAGTATCTGGTGTTTCTCTATATTGTTCCACGTGGAACGGCGTAGAGATAAAAGATAGAGGTGGCGATATGTTCCACGTGGAACAGGGAGTATACAATCGTACGAGTGTTCCACGTGGAACAGTTCAACAGAATCGTATAAGAGTGATGCTGTCAGCCGTGATGATCCTCATAGGCTGTATCTCACTATTTGATCACTATTTCTATGATATTCAACAAGGGCAGTTGTTATTTTGGCTCATAGTTGGTTTATTGGCGGCAGTCTCTGTGGTAGAGGAATGATATTGACAAATAAGTATATTTGTATTATAATATAATTTTCTATAAAGACGGGCAAAGTGAAGTTTTTTTGAAGGATGAGGATAAGGCATTGTTATGGTTTTTGCTTAATTGGAAGAGTTTTTTGAGGAGAGTCGCTCTTTTCTTGTTTGGTATAGTCGTACAGAAAGGTATCTTGGTGTGGACGGTATTTCTTTATGAGAGAGACTCTTTTGTTATCAAGTGGTTTGTTCGTTGTCGGAGAATAAAGCAAATATAAATACATGTTTTTTTGGTCTAAACTCTCTAGAAAATGGCGGCAATCTTTTGTGTTTGAAGAAATTTTTTCTATGTAAGTATTTTTGAGTTCATAGAACAAATGGATCATTAAATAGGTTTGGTATTCTTGGTAAAAAATGATATACTTTTTGAGTAGTTGTGGTGTTCAAAAAGAAATAAAAATAGTTTTGATATGTTTCAAAAACTTTCTGGAATTACAGAGAGAAGCGCTCGGGTAACCCTGTTTTTGTTTTTTAGTCTCGTGTTTTTAAGCATTGGTTTTTTTGTGTATGCTGATGATGCGGTTACGGAGCAGAGTATTTTTAAAGATTCAGATCAGGACGGACTCAGTAATGATGAAGAAATTCTTTATAAGACAGATCCGTTGAATAAAGATACTGACGGTGATGGATATATGGATGGGGTAGAAGTGGAAACAGGGTATGATCCATTGAAGCCATCACCAGGAGATAAACTCGTTACTCAGGTAGTGGATGCTGCTACGTCAGCACCGGCCGCTCCTGATGAAGAAAATTTAACGAGTAAAGTATCGGCCCAGATTGCTGATATGGTACAGAGTAGTACGGGGGGTGATAAGGAGATTACCATGCAGTCTATCACTGATTCTGTACAAAATATCACAGAACAGAATAGTCAGGAAATTATCCTCCCAGAGGTTAATGTTGATGACATTAAAATTAAAAAAGTATCAAAAAAACTCAAAGGTGATCAGAAGAAGGAGCAAGAGAAGCAGGATGCCGTGGAGTACCTCACCGTCATGGCATATATTCTGGCCAATAATTCTCCCAAGACATTTCATACTCAGAACGATTTGAGCTCAGTGGTGACGTCCCTCGGTATGGATTCTTTGACTGCTATGACGAGTGGGAATAAAAAGTATCTTGAGGACTTGTCGAAAAAAGGGGAGAAGATACTGAGTGAGGTAAAAAATATTGAGGTACCAGAAGGTATGCTCGATGTCCATGTCAAAGCTATTAAGATGGCAAAGTATGCTGTGACCCTGAAGGACGAAACGAAGTCAGGGGATCAGATGGATCCTTTGGGGCAGATCGCTTCCTTGTCAAAAGTCCAGGGTTTCCTGGGAGTAGTCTCTGATTTTACTCAAGAAATTTTTGGTAAAATGAGTGATCTTGGTATCAAGGAGATACCAATCAATTTATGATGCTGTTTGCAGGTAAGGAATTATTTCGTCAGAGAAAACAATTCCTGATAGGGTTGGTTATGGTTTGTCTTGTGTTGAATGTGGTTGTAAGTGTACCAGTGGCCCGCGCCTCGGTGTGGGGAGAGGATATCGCAGCGACACTTCTGGGGGAAACTCTAGATATTATCAAGCGTCAGATCGAGGGGGCAATACTCGGGGCGCTGAAGGCGGCAGCGATCACTATAATGAATAGTCAGGTTGGCCAAATGATTGGAGGAACATCAGCTGGCAATGCACTCTTTATCACTGACTGGAATGATTATCTCTACCGAGCGCCATCAGCTCGTACCAAATTGGTGATGAATGATTTTTTCACGGTTGCCACGAGAGGGAAGTATGCTTCTGCAAACTATACCGGCATTGGGGATACGACAGCGACTGTTGCGGGAAACTATCCTGCCTACTTGGTCAATCGGGCCCAAGCAACGATGCCAGATCAAACAGACGATCTCGGTGTTGGTATGGGGAGTTCCTATAACCTCGATGAGTACACACCGAATCCTGCCACCATGTTTCGTAAAGGGGATTTCCGAGGATTCAGTGCCTTTATTTCCAATCCCGCCAATAACCCTTTTGGGTACACGATACAGGCACAATCGTACTATTCTCGTACACTCTCCATGGAAACCGAAAGTGCTCGTACCAAAGCACAGTCATCAGGATTTCTCGGTAAGGAAGTGAATGGTCGGACTATTGCTCCTGCAAAAACGATTGGT
>JAYUDH010000046.1:0-5027 GCA_043739895.1 Candidatus Moraniibacteriota bacterium | reverse complement strand
GGTTTTTGCGAGGGGTGGTAACAGCAGTGAACACACTTCATCCCAAGATAGTGGTTATTACAGGTGATCTCTTTGATGGCATGGATGGCCATTTAGATTCTTTGGTACAACCATTCAATACGATTCAGTCTGATAACGGGGTGTACTTTGTTATTGGTAATCATGAAACCTACCTGGGAGTAGAGACTGCTCTCGCTGCACTGAAAGGTACTCAGGTGGCTGTCTTAAAAGATGAGGTGCGTGATGTTGATGGCCTCCGCTTGATTGGTCTCAGTTTCCCTTCTCGTGGCGAGAAGAAGGATATTATCGCCACGCTGAAGACGCTGCAGGACCAGTATAGCGGGCAGCCAAATGTATTGCTGTACCATGCTCCTGTTCAGATCAAGGAAGTAGCAGTAAGTGGGGTTAACCTTATGCTGTCGGGGCACACCCACCAAGGGCAGCAGTTTCCTTTTCGCTATATTACCGCGCTCGTACACAAAGGCTTCGATTATGGCTTGTATACGATTGGTAGTTTTCACCTTTATACCTCGAGTGGTCTCGGTACTTGGGGGCCGACCATGCGTATCGGTACCCAATCGGAAATTGTTGCCATTACCCTTACTGACGGGAATGAGGAGTCTTTTTAGCCCGTTGACTTTTTGGATGAAAACGACAAAGTGTTAGGGTCTTTATTTAGTAAGAGATTTTGCTTATTTCTCCCGTCTCCAATACTTGCTCTTTTATATAAGATCTGATCTGCTTCTGTTCCTCCAAAGGAGATACTTCATAGGTTTTTGACAGAGAATGAAAAAGAGATTAGGATACATTTCATTGTATTTTCCCAATTTTTCAACAGAGCCAACGGCTCACAACAGTGAGGAACGATATCATGATGACCAGTGTTCATACCCCTGCCGGTACCCTTCAGGCCACTCCGCCCGTCCTTGGTTCGGCAGCGCCGTTGCCGGAATTTAGGCATGGCCAGACGTTTCGGGTCGCGCAGGGCCTCGTCTCTGTCATCCATGTACGGACGGAGGGCGCGCCCAAGGTTTTCTATTCCATCAATCGGACAGGGACCTATTCCAAGGGTCTGACCGATTTCGCAGTATTCGTGAATCCCTCTGCGACGTGATCGGTTGACCGGCGCAATGCGCTATTCACAAGGAGTTGTTTCAATAACTCCTTTTTTATTTATTTTGTAAGGCATTGAGAACGGTATTGATTTCACTTGCTACCTCTTTGGCAAAGGTGAGTGCGTAGTGTTCTGTGACGAGGAGAGGAATCTCCTCTATGGAATCATCGAAAGTGAGCTCGATATCATGAGGAAGTGTGACGTGGGTACCATAGTTTAAGAGAGGAAGGAGAGAGGGTGCTTTTCTTTCCGGGAGAGTGATAGTTGAACCTTCTGTGATTTCCTGCGGCAGAGGCTCTGGCGCTAGAGGTTCTATGAATACTTCATCCATTGGTACTTCTTCTTTTTCGGCAGCGCCAGGTGAAACTTTTACTTCCTCCCATTGCCAGCGCTTCCCTTTTTCTTTTCTATAGATCGCATCTTCTTTCGCCGAAGTAGTGAGTTTGTACTGTATTTTTTGTAAGGTCTTGCCATCGGGACCACGGAGCTCCACGCGGCCCTTCTCGTTGGGAAGGGTAAAGAGGGAGAACTCTCTCGTTAGGCGCCCTTCGGATTTGGCGGCGATAATAAAGTTCTCGCGTATTGGATGATTGATCAATTTTTTCCAGCCAGTGGTGATACTGAAGTCTTTGAGATTGACTGATTTTTTCTCGCGATTCTCAATGATAAGAAATTCTCCTTCACTATCGAGACCTCTCGGATTGGGAACTAATGAGGTGATTCGTACCTTAGTTTCGGGGAATGATTCAATCTTGAGAGCGAATGTTTCGCTGACGTCGTCACTGCCGTCGCTAACGGTGAGGACGATAGTGTAGGTACTATTTTTTTCGTAGCGATGAGTAGTGGTGGCCTTGTAACTCTTATGACCATCACCAAAATCCCAGACATACTTGAGGGTATCGCCATCAGCATCTTTACCGCGAGCATTGAAGGATACCGGTACACCGCGATACCCTTTTTTGGGAACTTTCTCCCTCGTCTCTGGGAGGGTATTCAATTGATTGGCTGCGCCGGGAGTTGGTATGCCGCCACGCCAGCCACTCCCTGTATAATTCAGTGATATTCCTTCCTTGGTTTTTTGGTACGCGACCGTATCAACGAGCGCTCCCGTGGTACTGAAGAGAGACAGGCTTTCGTTACTGTTGTTGAGAGAAAGTTTCGAGGTGCTCCGTTTTAGTACGAGATAGCTATGCCCATTAAGAATTGTTTTCAAGGGAAACGTGTAGGCACCTGTTTTTGAAGCATCACGAAGCGTGAATCCTCCGACGTCTGTGGCATCGTCTGCTTCGTTTAATAATTCTATGAATTCTTGTTCCTCCTCGTTACCGCTGGGATTGGCAAATATTTCGTTAAAACGTATCGCGGTAAGAGTTATTGGTGGAGGGAGGATGGGGTCTGGACCAGGAGGTGCCCATGTTTCGCCACGACTGTTGGTGGGGGTAAGAAGTGTTGTTACTGTCCAGGTGAGTGTATCAGTGGTACGGGTGAGACTCTGTTTTTTTTCGAGATTAGGAAAGATGGGAGTGCTCGGAGAAAAGAGAGAACCTTTGCCCCAAGCAATGCTATCAATGAGTACTCCTGATGCCCCTGAACTCGTAAAAAGGGCAATACTATTGTCATCAGCCAAGGCCGAAGAGCTCGTTTCGCTGTCGGCAAAAGGGAGCGCAAAGAGACCTTGGCTGTTGGCCCACAGGAAGTGACCATGTGCCGGAATAAAGGAGTTTTTGGTGAATACTTTGACGGAGCTTTCACTTCCGCTTTGCGTACGGCGACGAAGCTGAAGGCCGGAGAGATCGAGAGGGGAGTCACTGGTATTGTAGAGTTCTACGAATTCATCGCTGCTTTTCTCTCCACTCACCGATACTTCGCTTATGAGAATGTCGCCAGGTGCAGCAAATGTCCCTTTGGGACCCAGCACAAAAAGAGCACCGAAAAGAATGAGGAAACCAGAGAGCGGCCTATACCTGAAGAGTCCAGATATCTGCATAGCACAAGAAAAAAGAAATCTTGGTCTTAAGGCTCGAATATGCTATTATAGTATCATATCCCTGTAAAAGAAGAAGAGGAATATTCTTATGGCAAGTAAAAAAAATAGTTTAGGGTTAGGTTGGATGAAGATTCTGTTCGAGGGTCTCTTTGGAAGTATGGAGGCTATCGTTGAAGGAATGATCGCCAATGCCAAACAATCAACCGCTGATTTTGTCCGCAGGGTGGCACGCAGTATTTTTGTGCTCTTCCTGGCGTTTCTCGGATCCGTTTTTCTCCTTGTTGGAGTGGCGCGACTTCTCGATGGATTTACGCGTATAGCAGGTTTCGGAGAAGTGGCGGTGGGATTGTTTGTTTTTATTGTCTCTTTGCTTATCCATTTTTTTGGTCAGCAGGAGAAATGATTCATGCTAATAAGTAAGAAAAAATTATGGCAGTAAAGAAGAAACAAGTTGAAGCAATGGCAGAGGCCCTGAAGGATAAGGTAGTGGCCCAGGTAGATAAGAGTCGCGTGTTGGCCGAAAAGGAAGTGGCAAAAGTGAAGAAGCACCTGGAAAGCACTTATGCTACTGTTGAGAACTACGCGAAAAAGAATCCAGAAAAAGCAGCTGCTGTGGCTGCAGGAGTGGGTGCGGCGCTCGGCGCTGCTATCGCTCTCCTTATTGGAAGCGGGAAGAAGGGCAAGAAGAAATAATAGGTATTCGCCAAGAAAGAAACATCTCCGCTTCAAGCTGAGATTTTTTTTTGGAGAGTATCGAGAGAGATGACTTTTTGCTATACTAGCGGTACTGGTATGGGATTACTTGGACTACTTATTACGATCGTTATTGCCGCTCTGGGAGCAGGGTACTACTACTTTGGTGTGCCTTCCTCAACCATCACTATCACCAATACGAATAGTAAAGGTGATGGTGTTTCCTCATCGATTGTCTCTAGTATAACTGCTGCCCAAGTATTAAAGGAACAAGCTATTAATGCCAAACTCCTCACTGAGGAAAAAACGAAGGAAATGATGGCGGCAGTAGAGGAGGGTACGACAGGCGAAGCGTCACTCGCTACTGGTATGTCGGCGGATCCTGAAAAAGCACTGCCGGAGAGTGAAAAAGGAACGGACACACTGGAGATCATTAGGCGGCCGATGATGAGTGGCTACTTTGTCCCCGATAAACCACGTACTATTGATACCATTGTTCTTCATTCGTCCTATAACCCGGACGGCGATGCCTATAGCGTGAATGAGATCGTGAAGATATATGAGGGCTACAAAGTTGGAGCTCACTACCTTATTGATCGCGGTGGCAAGATCTACCAACTCATAGACGATGCCAATATTTCCTACCACGCAGGGGTCAGTAAGATGCCAGACGGACGGAAAGATGTGAATGATTTTTCCATTGGTATTGAGATGATGAATAAAAAGGACACCGAGTTTACGGCTGCCCAGTATACGTCCGTCAATGCCCTGATTGCCTCGCTCAAGAAAAAGTACCCTATCAAATCAGTCGTTGGTCATAGTGATATCGCTCCCGATCGTAAAACCGATCCCTGGAACTTTAATTGGAAGAAACTACAGTAGTCATCGGAATAGCGGGATCTTTTGTATGCTATATGCCCTTCGATTGTGCTTTATAATTACTGTCCCTGGCGGACACAATGTGCTGTGAGAGCGTTCGATTTTAGAGGCTTAAGAGAGCCTTTTTTTGATGATGAAAATAGGAATCGAACCATTGACTTTGTATGTCAACTAAGGATATCCTTATCAGGCAGTAGTTCCTCAACCCCACACACCGAAAGGTAGATCATGAACGCAGAAGTGACGATCGCGTTGGCCCAACGCAATTTCTTGGCTCTGAGCCTGAACCCCTATCCTGGCCGTGGCATTGTGGCAGGCCTTAACGAGACAGGCGAGCACATGGTCCAGGTCTAC
>JAYUDH010000045.1:0-5051 GCA_043739895.1 Candidatus Moraniibacteriota bacterium | reverse complement strand
TTTTGGTACCTGTGGGTTCTGGGTATATGCCATAGCTTTGTGGTTAAACACCGCAGTATACAGGTGATGCAAAGGTATTGAAACATTACGAGGTATTGCCAAAAGAGGCTTTTTCAGGTACAATACTTTTTGATGTCTTGAAGTTGCAGTAAGGCGATGAAACGCCTTTTTTCGATTATTACCAAACGAAGTGAGTAAAACGAAAGTACATTTTCGTTTTCGAACGAGTACCGGTAAAATCGGGTGAATACCTGTTATTACCAAACGATCCGCCAGTTGGTGGAGAGTGTCGGCCCGCTTCGAATCGAGGCGAGCAAAACCAGATGAATGTCTGTTATTATTTTTTTGAAACCGAGTCTATGGAAATTCGAAATATCGCCATTATCGCCCACGTTGACCACGGTAAGACAACCTTGACGGATGCTTTGATGCGTCAGACCGGCATGGTGACCTCTGATAGTGTTTCCATGGACTCGAATGCTCTCGAGCAGGAACGTGGCATCACGATTTATGCGAAAAATGCTGCTTTGTTTTATAAGGATACCAAAATCAATATCGTGGACACTCCTGGTCACGCCGACTTTGGATCAGAAGTGGAACGAGTTCTTCGTTCTATTGATAGCGTAGTATTGGTCGTAGATGCTCAGGAGGGCCCGATGCCACAAACGCGCTTTGTTTTGAAAAAGTCTTTGGAACTTGGTTTGAAGCCTATTGTTGTTTTAAATAAGATTGATAAGCCAGCAGCTCGTCCAGATGAAGTAAAAGAAATGGTGTTCGAGTTGTTTCTTGATTTAGGCGCCAACGACGAACAACTTGATTTCAAGGTGGTGTATGCCATCGCCAGGCAGGGCATTGCCAAGCTGACCCTGGAAGAAGAAGGGAAAGATCTGATGCCACTTCTGGATACTATTCTGGAGCAAGTACCAGCCGCTCTACACGACACGGATAAGCCTCTCCGTGCTCAGCCGTTCAACCTTGGTTATGATAACTTTGTTGGCCGATTGGCTGTGGCTCGTGTCTACGAGGGGACACTGCGAGTCAATGATCCTGTACTCATTCTGAATATTTCTGGTAAGAATGAAACGGGTCGTATCGTGAAGCTTTTCACCTTCCGTGGCTTGGAGCGAGTAGAAACAGAGTCAGTGGGAGCGGGCGATATCGTCATGATTGCAGGGCTACCGGGAATCGATATCGGAGATACGATTTGTGTTTCGCCCGACCAGGAACTCCTCCCCATTATTGCTATTGATGAGCCAACTATTTCGCTCAACTTCTTGGTCAATGATTCTCCTTTTGCTGGACGCGAAGGAAAATTCGTTACCAATAAACAGTTGCGTGAACGTTTGGAAAAAGAGCTGGAAATTAACGTCGGATTGAAAATTGATTTTTCTGATGACCACTATAAAGTGTATGGTCGTGGAGAGTTGCACGTCGCTATTCTTTTGGAGAATATGCGTCGGGAAGGATACGAAGTCCAGGTTTCTCAGCCACAGGTTATCATCAAAGAGGTTGATGGCGTGAAGTCCGAACCTTTTGAGGAAGTGACGGTAGAATGCCCACTGGGCGTTTCTGGTACAGTGATCGAAAAGATGGGCAAACGAAAAGGAATCATGATGGAAATGAAAGAAGGTTCCGGTGGTTATACCCGTCTCATTTTTGAAGTGCCAACTCGTGGTCTCTTGGGATATCGAGGAGAGTTTATGGTAGATACCAAAGGAGAAGGAACGCTGTATTCTCGAGTACTGGGCTTTCGTCCGTATGCTGGCGAGATCAAGAAGCGCGATGAAGGATCAATGGTTTCTATGGCGACCGGGAAGGCGTTGGCTTTTTCCCTCAACAATCTCCAAGAGCGAGGAACGCTCTATATTGCCCCTTCGACAGAGGTGTATGAGGGTATGGTGGTTGGAAACGTTACCAAGGGTACTGATATGGCCGTCAATCCGATTAAGGGGAAGGCGATGAGTAACATGCGTTCCTCTGGTGCTGACGAAGCCATTAAGTTGGTGCCACCGATCGAGATCTCTATCGAACGTGGTTTGGAAATTATTCTTGCTGATGAATACTTGGAAGTGACACCGCACAATGTTCGTCTCCGAAAGCAGTATCTGACTGAGACGGATCGAACAAGAATGGGAAGAAAAAAATAAGGAGTACGGGATATTTATTACTAAATGAAGTGAGTGAAGCGAAAACTCGTTTTCGTTCCGAGCGAGTGCCGGTAAATTCGGGTGAATACCTGTTATTTTTTTCAAGTAAAAAGCCACCTTTCACGGGTGGCTTTTTACATAAAAATATATGTATTTTTTACTCATTTTCAACACGCACTACTTTGATAAAATTTCCGGGACGCTCTCCGATAATGAGCTGCCAGGCTGGGTGAGGCTGAGAGTAGTAACGATAGGCAGTGAGGCCTGATTTTTCTTCCCAGCGAGCAGCGCGCGAGCGATAGCGGATTTCACCACGGCGCGTGAGGACATAGTAATCGGGTGAAACAACAACGGGATCGAAGGTATAGGCACTGAGGCATTTCCCGACAAAAAATTCACACACTCCATAGTAATCAACCCAGACGGTGAGGTGTTCCGCATCAGGGAGACTATTCAAATACTTCGCGGCCTCGTAACCACCGTACCCCCAGGCATCATTGATCAGGTTCACTTTTGGAAGGAGAAAATTGGTGTAGTTAAAGTAGAAGGGTTTGATGGCGTTGAGACTGAGGAGTGATCCGACAAACAAGCAAAGGGTAAAGAGTTGTTTGTTGTAGCGCCACGGTAACTGCTCTGACACGTACCAGTAGCCAAGTGAGGCGAGTAAAGCAAAAATAGGGTAGAGGAGGATGCTGTAGCGAGGAGTAGAGAGAACGTTGGCAAAAATAAGGAGGACGGTATAGAGAAGGGTAAAAGAGAGGATGGTTCCGACTACAAAAAAATAAGGAGGAGTTTTTCGAAAGAGGGTGTAGAGGAGAAGGAAAAATCCAAGAAGAGTAATCGGTGTCAGGGAAAAAATGAGCGGGTTCCATTCGAGGAGAAATGCTTCAAAAAAATTGGGGACAGTGGTGTAGTAGCGGGCATCACTTAAATCCTTGATATCGAAAGGAATGAGTGCAAAAATATTCCATGTGGGGAAAAAATAACGTGCACCAAGGAGGAGGAGAAAGAGTGTCGTAAAAATGAGCGGAAGAAGAACATGAAGCCTATGGAAATGAAAAAGTTTTTGGCGCAGCGTCAGGAGTATACGACAGCGAAGGAGAATAATATCGATACTGAGGAGGAGAAAGAGTCCGCCACTTAAGGACAGAAGCCACTGATTTTTCGGGAGGAGCAAAAGAAAGGAGTCAAGGTATTTTGAATCTATGATGAGTGCTGGAAGGAAGAAAACAAGAAGCGCAAGGGTGCTACAGGTAACGAGGATAAAGAGAAAAAAGTCTTTTTTTAATACCGCTACCATCTCTGTGAGGGGGGCGGTATTTTTCTGTGAGAGGAAACGCCAGAGGAGAAGGAGAAGATAGAAGGGGAGAAGGATGAGGGCTGTGTATTTAGACAGGAGCGCTAACCCAGTGAAGAGGGTAGTAAAAAAAAGAAACTTTTGCTCACGAGAAGAGAGCCAGGCAAAGAAAGAAAAGAGACCAGCTGTACCGAAGGACCAGAGGAGTGAGTCGGGATTCACCATCTGTGAGATGCCGAGGAGGATAGGAGAGAGGGCGGTAAGCGTGGTGGTCCAGAGGGCAATCCAATCATTCGTCAACTTCCTAATAACAAAAAAGAGAAAGAAGAGAAGGAGACCATTCACAATAAGGATGGGGAGACGAAAAGCGAGGTAGAGTGCTTCGGTCTTCTTGGTATCGCACACCAGAAACTTGTCACGGTTTTCGCTACAGTGTGTAATGCTTTCGGGATGGAGCGCACTGGCGATGCCAGATACGAGAGCGAGCGAGACACCAGGCTTATCATTGATGAATGTTTTTTTCCACTTGTGGGATGAGATAGCTTCCCAGTACTCGGGGATACGTTCGGAGACCCAGTAGTGTTCGTCGGCGGTGATGAATTGGGAAAGGTGGTAGATGCCAAAGGCCCCATACGAGAGAAAAATAAGGGCGAGGAAAGAGTGGCGAATGGTTACTTTAGTGAGCATAAATAGGGAATAAATGGACGAACTCTTTCCTTAGCATAGCATATCCTCCTCTCTTGACGATTCTTTTCTTCTTTCCTTTTTATATGATAAAATATGGATGAAAGGACATTAATGATACGTACTGTGAAGCGCTTTTTTATTACGACTCTTTTTCTCTTCGGGACACTTCTTGCTTTTTTCCCTGTCCCCACACAAGCCGCTGGACTCATTCCATGCGGCCAAACAACGGATGACGCTGCAACACCGAATATGGATGAAGCGGCTCCCTGCACGGTCTGTCATATTATTGTGGCTGGCAATGGACTCGTTCAGTGGGGCCTTGGGATCATGACAGTGATTGCCATCACGGTCATGTTTGCTATGGCCGTCCTCTATGTAGTATCAGCCGGCGACCAAGGGATGATGCAGACAGCAAAGGGGGGTATCAAGGCAGCGCTTATCGGTTTTTCGGTCATGCTTCTAGCTTGGCTCATCGTCAACGTCGTACTGACAGTGTTGGTTGATTCTTCCAAGGAACCATTTAAGGATTTAGTAGCGACGCCGGGAGTGTTTAATTTTTCCTGCGATATCAATTCCAATGTCCAGCAATAGTGAACAATGGTCGATGATTGGTCAGTGGTTTTTTCCGGTGGCGCATGCTGCTGTTATCACTGATGCAACACCGATTTCTCAGGTGCTCCAAAATATTCTCAGTTTTTTATTGTCAGTTTTTGGGATTGTTGGTATAATCGGGATGTTGGTAACAGGAGTGTTGTACTTGAATGCTTCGGGCGATGAAAAGCAGATGCAGTTTGCGAAGCGAGCGTTCTATGCATCGCTCACGGGTACGGTGGTGACTCTTGGTGCGCTGGTGATTGTTACTCAGGTGGGAAATATTTTTTCGTAAAAACAAACATAAAAAAGAAATATTCTCTTTCTGC
>JAYUDH010000044.1:0-1999 GCA_043739895.1 Candidatus Moraniibacteriota bacterium | reverse complement strand
GAGAAGGAACGTACTGGCCTGCCACAGTTCGGGATAATGGTTGTTGATGAGGGATTCCTTGGTGAAATGAATGATAAAAGCCATCGGGTTTAAGAGGAGAATTTGCTGGATATATAGCGGCATGAGCTGCAGTGAATAGAAAACTGGCGTGGCATAAAACAGAATTTGTAGCAGCACCTCCCAAATCATTGCCAGATCACGGAATTTAGCATAAAGTGGTGCCGTAAATAATGCAAATGAGATAATAATAGCGTAAATAAGAAACGAAGAGAAGATGAACAATATTATTGCGCCAAAGCTTGGCAAAAACTGATACCACGTAAAAAATATCACTACTACAAGCAAGTTCATAATATAGATCATGGCAGAATTGAGTGTTGAGGCGAGGATGATAGTCCACCGTGGGATATATATTTTGGTCACGAGCTGCGATTTGGCAAGTAGTGACTGCATACCCGCAGCCGTCCCCTCGGAAAAGAAGTTAAACATGAGGATTGCAACGAGGAGCTGGAGGGAATAATACTCATTGCCACCGCTCCGTGGATTGAAAATCGAAGAAAAAACAAAATTGAGGATGGTAAACGTCAATAGTGGCTTAAGTAAGGCCCAAAGATACCCCAAAGCAGACCCGTGGTACCGGAGTTTGAAATCAGTCTTGGCAAGCATCCAAATAAGCTCGCGATAGTTTTCGTGCGCTTTTAGCATGTTCCTATTTTAACACAAAACCATTCACTTAAATACCTGCGCTAAAAGCAAAGAAACAACTACTAGGGGAAAAGCATGAGAACGCCAAAGTACTCCTCCCACGATAGGGAGTTGTTACCTAAAAGGGTTAAAAAAGCTTTTAGAAGACATTATTTGACTCTAGCGACAGAGGTTTTCCGTAAAGCGGTCTCTTTTCTCACGCCAAGTTACTCTTCACTCTTATGTAGGGCCCAGTGGGACACCGAACTAACGACCGAGAGGAAGAGGGCACCCAAGACGGCGACCCAGAAGCCATGCACCTCAAAACCCTTGACCACCCCGCCCAAGATCCAGAGAAGGAAGCCGTTGATGATAAAGGTAAAGATACCAAACGTCACGAGTGTCAGTGGCAATGTCAAAAGAAGGAGAATCGGTTTGATCGTGATATTGACCACTCCCCAGAGGAAGGCTAGTATCAATGCCGTCCCAAAACCCGAGACCGTAATACCCGGAATCACATGGGAAAGCGCCAAGAATCCCAAAGCACTGACGAGCCAACGAAGCAGAATCATACCCGTAAACGTTAAGCGATTTATATGGGTATTATAGCACTTTTGAATAACCGTGCCGAATACCTAAAATTAGTATCCTACCACCACTTTCCCCTGCCGAGTCTCGAGGTACGGGACGACGAGGCCGGGGAGTTTTTTGATCACAGGACGGCGCTCGCTGTCGTCGTCAAAGTCATCATCAGATAGCTCTCTTGGCCGTTCCATAATCCAGGTCTCATTTTTCCGTTGGATGTAGTGCGACTCGATACTTCGTATATCACTCCGTAAGTGCGTTGCCAGGAGGCGGTACTGGTTCTTGCGATCCACGAGCCATTTATACTCAGCTAGAGCACTCGTCAATACTGCCTCACTCTGTTCGTAGCCAAGCGACTTTACCTTCATGAATAATCGCCCTCTCCGGTCTTTGCTTTTTTCGAAGGTAATACTGGTTGTGTGGCCTGCTTCGTCTGTGAGAGTCGCCAGCATGTCAGGCAGATCTCTCTTGTTCTTTCTCCACCACTCCTCAAACCAGATCCTGATCTTTTTCATCTTCACATTAGTCACAACGATATCTTTCTTTTGTTCGATCAACACCACAGAAACAATCCCTGACAGATTATCTTTTCCAATAATTTCCAGTTTTTGAGTAGTAGTATTAAAAGCTATTTTTCCCTCTGGGGCTGTTTTATCAATCTTCACTGTTATGGTCTGCATCGCCTCTTTATTCCCTGCCTTGTCTGTTGAAAAAAATTGGACAGTCGTGG
>JAYUDH010000043.1:0-2030 GCA_043739895.1 Candidatus Moraniibacteriota bacterium | reverse complement strand
GCAATCGTAACTGTAAAGGATTGTTTAATACCAAGAACGTTTCCATACCGTACTGCACGTCGGATCAAGCGCCTCACAAAGTACCCCTGATCTTTATTCGATGGCAAAACACCATCACCAATAAGAAAGAGCGCGGCCTTCAAGTGATCGAGAATGACTCGCATGGCATAGGTATTTTTTTCGTCACTTCCGTATGAAATACCACTTATTCGCTCCAGCTCTTGCTTGGCAGAGTCAAAGAGATCGAGAAGGAAAATATCAGGTACATCATTGGTCGCTGCCAACAACCGTTCCAAGCCACCCCCAAAATCGACATTCATTTGGGCTAATTCTTCAAATCCTTGGTCAGTCTTTCGGTATTGCATGAACACATTATTCCCAATTTCCATAAACCGTCCACAGTCGCAGTTGACATGGCAAAATTCACCAGAAAATGGCGTGTCAGGAATACATGCTCTCCCTAAATCAGGACGAAAATCAAAGAACATTTCAGTGTCTGGTCCTCCTGGTTCGCCTACCGGCATATTATTTGGCACACCGGCTCGGCTCCACCAGTTTTTCTTTTCGGAGTAGTAAAAAATACGCTCCCCTTCTTGGATACCATTACGCTCTGGGTCCTCACCAATTGCGGCCTCGATTCCGACTGTAAGAAAGAGCTCCTGCCACTTGAGGGCAGACTCTGTGTCACGAGGGATCTTTAGTTCATCATTCCCACGAAAACAGGTGAAGTAGAGACGCTTGGGATCGATAGCGAGCTCTTCGGTCAAAAATTGCCACATCCAAGAGATCTGTTCCTGTTTGAAGTAGTCTCCAAAAGACCAATTACCAAGCATTTCAAAATTGGTAGTGTGGCGGTTATCCCCCACTTCTTCAATATCCTGCGTTCGAAAACATTTCTGTGAGTCGGCTACCCGTGTTCCTGCGGGATGCTTTTCTCCTAAGAAATATGGGAGCATTGGCTGCATACCAGAGCCCGTAAAGAGGGTTGTTGGATCGTTTTCCGGCACTAACAAAGAAGAGGGAACAATTACATGTCCCTTACTTTGAAAAAAATCGAGATACTTTTTTCGAAGATCATTAGTAGTCATAAGGAGATTTTTTTAGAGGGCATCCATTTTCTTTTTGAGCCGACTCATCTCATCCTTCATGATGAGTATCTCACGTTCAGCAGCAACAATAGCCTGTTCTTCACGTTCCCGATCAATTTCTAAGTGAGCAATATTTTGTTTGAGGCGCCTCACTTCAGCGAGCGCGTCATCACGCTTTCGTTCAAAACTCCCTTTTTCACCCTCCAGGGAAAAAAGTTCTGACTGGAAACGCCTTAATAAAGCCTGTTTCTCTTGGTGGTCAATCGCTTCGGAATCATTCATACGGTCATACAATACATATTTTCTTATACCTGATACTAGCAAAAGAGGAAAAAAAGAACAATATAGACTATTCTTCGCCAGGTTCAACCAGAACCGTCACGCGACTTTTCGAGGAAGGGATAGCCGAGACAAACCACTGCGGTTTAAAGACAATCTTAATCCTTTTTACCTCAGGAAATGATTTCAATAAGACATTAATACCCGCTTCATCTTTTCCGAGAATTTCTGTCATAAGGCGCTCTCGATCAATAACTGATTCAGAAACGACCGAAGCGTGTGTTTTGAGGCGTACCGTCTTCCCATCATAGTCTGGTACCGCCTCACCGTAGGTAAGGAGTACTGATGTCGGTCGAAAGAGTATCCCGCTCACCGTTTCTTCTCCCTGGGAAGTAATTTTCTGTTTAATCGCTTCTTCTGAAAAAACGAAGCCACGAATCTTGTAGGTATTTTTATATTCAAAAGAAGTAGCAGCTGTTCCTGCAAGTGGAAGCGATGAACCAGAAACGGGAACAATATCGAGACTTTCTTTCAAGATTCTTTCACCCGGTAAAAGCTCCCCTTCTACTGCCTGAATATATTCGTCCTTGGCCTGCTCGCGAGCGGTCATTTCCGCCTTATCCAAGTCACCCTTTGAGATAACGGTAACATCAGAACCAGTAC
>JAYUDH010000042.1:0-2031 GCA_043739895.1 Candidatus Moraniibacteriota bacterium | reverse complement strand
GTGTAGACATTGGAGTCCCCGGCTATCTGAATAGGTCCAGTGATGTTCAAAATATTATTGAAAACACGGGAATTGACAGCGATAACGGCATCAAATTTTTCGCGCCCACCTGCTAAACGGTAGAAATACTGTGCCTTTTCTGCATTGGTTGGGAAGTCAGGGGAAAAGTTAGAGTCACGAAATTTCCATTTTTTGAGTTGGATCTTTCGTTCAAAAGGATAGGGAGGGGTAATTTTGGCGACAATGCGTTGATCAAGGAGATTGGCATCTTCGACGAAGGTCGAGAGTACTTCCCCGTTCTTTGTCTTAATAATAGCGTATTGCCCAAGGAAGCCGCCGCCAGGACGGAGTTCATCGGCGTTTTGTAAGAGAACGAGAAATACCTTAACTTGATTGTCTTGCTTGGTTATGGCGCCGACCAGAGTGTTCACAACATCAATCTCTTTTTTAGTATCAGGGGCCAGTGGCAGAAGTTTGGAGACTTTTTGAAAGAGATTGAGTGATCCGGTAGCAAACTCTGTGGTGTGGGTTTTGGCAAAGAAAAAGACAGATCCACCTCCGATAGCGAGGAGGGTTATGATCACAAGGGCAATAATTCGCCCCTTGGTAAAAAAAGCAGCCATGAGAGAGAAAAAAGAAAATTATACTTTGGCAGTCTACCAGAAAAGGGGCGCGCCGTCCACCGTTGTCCTCTCGTATAAAGTGAGCTACAATGGCTTTATTACCAAACGAAGTGAGTGAAACGAAAGTTTGCTTTTGTTTCCGAGCGAGTGCCGGTAAAATCAGATAATAGCTGTTATTCGGGAGTTTTGCGAGATTAGTATAATGGTAGTACATGACCTTCCCAAGGTTAGGGCACGGGTTCGATTCCCGTATCTCGCTCCAAAAATAATTATTCATTTTTTCGTATGGAATACTTTCGCATTGGAGAGGCCCTCGGCTTTGGGTGGGAAAAATTTCGCAGCCATTTCTTCTTTTTGTGGATGACTCTCGGGACTGTTTTTGTCATATCTGGAGCATGTAACGCTTTGGGGAAAGTAACTGAAAAAAGTGCTCTCCTCTCACTCCTAATCACTCTTTTATCGGTGTATGTCGGCGTTATTATGGAAATTGGCCTGACAAAGCTTTATTTAGACGTTATTGATAATGATAGGGAGGGAGGGATCAGAACTCTTTTTTCTGAGCGAGGGCTTTTTTTCCGATACCTGGGATCTTCAATCGTCTACGGGCTGGTTATTGCTGTAGGATTTCTGCTTCTTATTATCCCCGGGGTGTATTTTATTCTGAAGTATCAATTTGCTTCTTACCTCATCGTTGATAAGGGTGCGGTAATAGGAGAAGCATTCAAGAAGAGCGGCGAAATGACGCAAGGGATAAAGTGGCAGCTTCTTCTCTTTGCCCTGGCTATTGGGGGAATAAATATTTTGGGAGCCCTGGTTTTGGGCCTCGGTTTACTCGTGACTGTTCCGATGACGATGATGGCCTATGTCTTTGTCTATCGGAAGCTGTCTCTTCGTTTAGTACCGGCTGTACTTGTTTCTCCTACCGACACAGTAGTAGTCGCGCCCGAACAACTGTCTGTATGATGATCGTTCAAATGGTGACGTTTCTCTCTCTGGCGGTGGCCGTATTGTTTGGAGCTCATTTTTTCGTCTATATCTCCCTGGTTCATTTTTTCTCTGTCGTCAGCGCCAGCTATAAGTATGTGATTGCTCTGGCGCTTACTTTTTTGTCCTTCAGTTTCATTCTCTCCTCCATTGTCGCGCATTATTACGAGAACATCATCACTCGAGCGGCATACTTTTTATCTGGTCTTTGGCTCGGACTCCTGGTCAATCTCGTGCTGGCGCTTCCTCTCCTTTGGCTTACGTATTGGCTTTTCCAGTCAATCGGTCTCAGCTTGAATAAAGCTTTTTTTGCGGTATTTTTTATTGGTGCTGCCGGCAGTATCTCTCTTTATGGTGTTTGGCGGGCCGTTCATCCAGTAGTGAAACATGTGACCGTTTCTATTTCTGGTCTTCCTGAGGTCTG
>JAYUDH010000041.1:0-5285 GCA_043739895.1 Candidatus Moraniibacteriota bacterium | reverse complement strand
TTAAAAAATGGAAGGAGTGGAAGATGTGCGAAGGAGTTCATGACGCGGCAATAAGTGACCTCATTGCTGAAGCGAGGAGGAATGTTGCTGTAGAAGTAGTGGATAGTCGTTATCGCTGCTTGCATTGCGAGGGAGATAGGCGTATGGAGCGTTTCGTCTTTTTCGGCAGGAAACGGATCGGTGGCTGCTGTTGTGCGTTGGTGGCGAGGGTGGCGATGGTGCTTCCGGAGCAGGTAATAGAGCTTTCCGTGGTGGTATTTGTGGGGAGATCGGTTCCTCCGGTAGATACTCCGCCCCGGACACCATCCCTCGAGGAAATAGCGTCATCGCCACGGCACTGGAGGGGTCTTTGGTCGTGAGGAGATGGTTTGTGCGGCGGCGTATGTCTTGTAGGAGCGTTTCTTGGAATCTCAAGAAGCGCTTTTTTCTTACTATATCGTCTTATGTATCATTTCCGATCCTTGCTTGAAAGCCATTTTTCGGCTAGGCTTGGGGAATGGAACAAAGTATCAGACAACAACACATCCGTAATTTCTGCATTATTGCCCACATCGATCATGGCAAGTCAACGTTGGCTGATCGCCTGCTTGAGCTGACGAAGACGGTAGAAATGCGCAAAATGAAGGAGCAACTCTTGGATCAGATGGACCTGGAGCGAGAACGGGGTATTACGATCAAGCTCCAGCCAGTGCAGATGCACTATACGTACCAAGGAGTGTTCTACATGCTTAATCTGATCGATACCCCGGGACACGTTGATTTTCATTATGAGGTTTCGCGTTCCTTAGCGGCCGTCGAGGGAGCGGTGCTTCTGGTTGATGCTACCAAGGGGGTCCAGGCGCAGACCTTAGCCAATCTCTATCTGGCGATTGAGCAGGGCTTAGAGATCATCCCAGTGATTAATAAGATTGATCTTCCTAATGCTCAGGTAGAAAAAACCAAAAAAGAAATCGTTCATATTCTTGGCTGTAAGGAAGAAGATATCCTGCTCGCTTCAGGGAAGACGGGTCTCGGAGTACAAGCCATTCTGGAGCGGGTGATTGAAAGAGTGCCCGCTCCCAAGGGAGATGAACATCTACCTCTTCGCGCCCTCATTTTTGACTCGGTCTACAATACGTATAAAGGTGTCGTTGCCTATGTGAAGGTAGTGGATGGTTCAGTGAAGCGTGATGATCTCCTTCATATGCTCGGGACGGAAAAGGAGGGTGTGACGGTAGAGGTAGGGTTGTTTCACCCTCAGCTGGTACCCACAGATATTTTGCAGGCCGGTGACATCGGATATATTGCTACGGGACTAAAAGAGGTAGGACACTGTCGTGTCGGCGATACCGTCACTTGGAAACGTAAGGACCGCGAAGCGCCTGTAGAGCGCCTCCCCGGGTACAAAGAAATTAAGCCGGCGGTCTACGCGAGCTTCTACCCGGTGGATGGTGATGACTACACGCTTATGCGTGATGCGCTTGATAAATTGAAGTTGAATGATGCTGCCTTTACTTTTGAACCAGAGAGTAATCAGGCTTTGGGGCGTGGTTTCCGCTGTGGATTTTTGGGACTCCTTCATTTGGAAATTATCCAGGCACGTCTAGATCGTGAGTTTGGTATGGCGCCAACGATTACTACGCCGTCCGTGGTGTATGAAATTCAGGTCATCGGCGATAGCACTCGGACACCGCTCTATTCCCCGGCAGACCTCCCTGATCCAGGAGCGATTGAGCGTATCTATGAACCGTATGTGACACTTTCGATGGTGGTACCGAGTGAGTACCTGGGGAACGTGATGACCCTCACTCAAACCATTCGATCAGAGTATAAAAATACCGAGTATATCGATGAAGAGCGGGTACTCCTCACTTTTGAGGCGCCGCTCATGGATGTCATTATTAATTTTCATGATGACCTAAAGAGCGCTTCTTCGGGGTATGCCTCAATGAATTATGAGCCAATTGGCTATCGAGAAAGCGATGTGGTGAAGCTGGAAATTATGGTGGCAGGCGATCATATTGATGCCTTCGCTCGTATGATTCCGCGTCGCGATGCCTACGCAGAAGGGAAACGGGTGGCAGAGAAATTGAAAGAAGTGATCCCTCGTCAGAATTTTACTGTCGCTATTCAGGCTGCTATTGGCGGAAAAGTCATCGCAAGAGAAACGCTTTCTGCCTACCGCAAGGACGTAACAGGGAAGCTCTATGGTGGTGATTTTTCGCGAAAAAAGAAATTGCTGGAAAAACAGAAGAAGGGAAAGAAAAAAATGCGTGATATCGGAAAGGTTTCTATTCCTTCCAGTGCTTTTTTGGCGGTCTTGAAAAAGTAAGGCCATCCTTCGTGCGGATACTGCTTTACCTATTGGAATCAGGCTGCTACTGATCAAGAGAGTGTTGGAGTATCAATATTTCTTTTTGCCAATTGGGGTGAAATTCGCTATACTGCAAACGTAATTTGTATTCAAGGTAATGCTATGGCAGTAGAATTCACGACTGAAAATTTTGAGCAAGAAGTATTAAAAAGTGATACCACAGTGCTGGTTGATTTTTGGGCACCATGGTGTGGACCGTGTCAGATGATGGGTCCAGTGATCGAGGAGTTGGCAACTGAGATAACAACAACAAAAATTGGTAAGTTGAATGTTGATGAGCATCCTGACATTGCCCAAAAGTTTGGTATTATGTCGATACCAACTATCAAGGTTTTCAAAGGCGGCGAAATTGTTAAGGAGTATATCGGTGTGCAGGGGAAGGAAACTCTCAAGACAGATCTTGCTGCTCTCTAATGGGAAAGGATGGGTTTTGTTGAAAACAAAAAAATATGAAGATATATAAAGAAAGAATAGATCTGGAAAGTAAGACTCAGATTGAGTTCATGGACATTACTGATCAGGTTCAGGAGGTGGTTGATCGCTCGGGGGTCCGCGAAGGACAGGTTTTGATCTATGTTCCACATACCACGATGGGAGTAGTTATCAATCACAACGAGCCTATGCTCCTCCAGGATTTTATGCGAGTGCTCTATAAAATAGTGCCTGTCGATTCCCAGTATTCTCATGATTTGTTTGAACTGAGGCGCCAATCCGGTACTGCTGATGGAAGAAGTAATGGTCATTCTCACTGCAAGGCCATCCTTTTAGGAAATAGCGAGGTGCTTCCTATAGAAAAAGGAAAAGTTCTTTTGACGGAGCGTCAGAATATTTTTGCTGTTGAATTTGATGGTTCTCGGAAAAGAGATGTTGTGATTCAGATAATCGGGCTTTAATCCTCTCCTGTGCGCACTTTCCTTTTTATCGCCAGTCTCCTCTCCTTTGTTGTCGTGGGATTTTTTTTCTTTGGCTCGTATGCTACAAATCATTTCACGGGGAGCCTGAAAGGTGAGCAGCGTTTTGAGGTGAAGACGAACGAAAATATTCTTACCTTGGGGACACGTCTTGAACTGAGCGGTCTTGTTTTTTCGCGCTATACCTTTGTGTGGTATATGTTTCATGAAGAAAAGAGTAGGCGGATCATTGCCGGCGAATATCTCCTGTCAGGGACGTTGACTATCCCAGAATTGGCAGTTCTTCTGACTACAGGGAAAACAGTTTCTCATGATATTAAAGTGACCTTTCCTGAAGGGTGGACATTCGCCAAGATGGCGGAGCGCCTAACGGCAAAAAATCTTCCTGGTGAGGAGTTTTTAGCGCTCGCAGAGCACCCTATAGATCAATGGCGAACGACGTTTACTTTTTTGAGCAGTCTTCCGAAGGGGGCTTCGTTGGAAGGGTATTTGTTCCCGGACACCTATCTCTTTGCTCCTGATGCAACAGCAGAGGAGATCGTGACGAGTATGCTTCAGAATTTTGAAAAAAAATGGGGTTCACTGTTAGGTACAGCCAATAATAATAACGCGTCACTTGATCCAAAGCGCTTACACGCGATGGTGACTATGGCCAGCATCATTGAAGAAGAGGGGCGCTCAAAAGAGGAGCGGGATATGATCAGTGATATTTTTTGGAAGCGTATCACTGTTGGCCAGGCGCTTCAGAGTGATGCAACGATCAATTACATTCATGGCACAACCAGGCTTCAGCCAACACTCAAGGATACAGAAGCTGATTCGCTCTATAATACCTATAAGAATACTGGTTTACCCCCAGGTCCTATTAGTAATCCTGGACTCGTCTCTCTTCAGGCAGCGGTGTATCCAAAAGGTAATCCCTACTTTTATTTTCTTGTTGACGCTAAGAATGGCGAAACTATTTACTCAGTAACCTTTGAGGAACATGTCCGTAATCGGACCCTCCATGGTCTCTAAAGAAAAAAAATGAAATTCACTCCCCGAGAAATTTTTGGAGTTTTTCTGGTACTTGGTGAAGGGTTACTTTCTGTGAAAGCCTGGAGCTCGTTTTTTACTTTGTCTCTCCACTCTGATGTAAATATTACCCTATGGACTTTACTGTGGTTTTCTCTCCTGGGAGTTATTTTCTTTTTGGGGATGATAGTGTGGGGGGTATATATCCTGCAGATGCTCGGAGCGGTACTCCTCCTTGCCCCGAGTTTTCTTTTTGTTCGAACATGGTACCATGGCGTGTTTGTTGCCTTTTCCTGTCTTTTGGCTTGGATTAGTATTTCATTGGTGCAAAAAGAGATGGAAGAGCGTATCCATTTTCATTTTTTCCGCACGGCTGAGGTAGGTTCGTTTATCTGTATGCTTGCCCTATCTCTTTCTCTCTCGAGCACGTACTTTTCTTCCATTCAAGCGGAATCTTGGGAAGAATTAGTGCCACGCTTTAGCATCGGTCAGGGAACAGCTATCGCTGCCTTTAAGACGGTGGCTTACTTTAATCCAGACTGGAAAAAATTAACTGATCAAGAAATTACAGTTGATGGTTTTCTACGAAGCCTTCCTCCAGAGTCAGGATCATCGGGCGTGTCGAATTTCACTCTGAATGAAGCGTTTGTATTACCAGCCCTGACAGAGTATATGAAACAAAATGGTATTGAACCGGGGGCCGTAGAGAGTGAGCAGTTATTGCAAGAGTTTACCTTGCAGGCTCGTCGGAATCAGATCGCTGTTCTGGTAGGGAAGCCTTTGAAGGGGGATGAAAAAATTGTGGATATTTTTTCTCTCGCCATTCAGCACAGAATCCTTACTGCTCTGAGTGGCCCAGAGGCAACGCATCAGTTTTCTCCCAATGTGATTCCGCTGGTCTTGGCTATTCTTCTCTTTCTGACGTTGATCTCAATTGGGTCAGTGCTTGGTCTTCTCTGGATGATGCTGAGTACGCTTCTTTTCTCTCTTGCTCGGATGTTTCACTG
>JAYUDH010000040.1:0-5288 GCA_043739895.1 Candidatus Moraniibacteriota bacterium | reverse complement strand
CTATACTACATACTATGAGTGAGAGCGAACCACAACCGTTTGTTTTTCCTGATCCGAAAACCAAGGATCCAAAAAAGCGTCGCGTTCAACGGGTCATCGAAATGATCCCGGGACTTTTGACCTGGACGACGCTCATTGGGATGGTGGTGCTATCATTTTTTCTTCCTATTTGGGCTGCTATTCTAGTTATTGTTTTTGATATCTACTGGATTCACAAGGCTTTCTATATCTCGCTCTTTTCGGTGGCTGGCAATTACAATGTGGCTGAAGGCAAGTGTATCAATTGGTGGGAACGCTGTCAGAATATTGCTCATCCGGAAGCGTACAGTGAGCTCTTGAAAGAACGGATCAAAAGTATGTACGCCAATCTTTCGGAAATTCCGTTCTATCATCTGCGTGAACGTCACACGGTCAAGAAAGAAATTGCGCGACTGAAAAAAATTCGTCATGAAACGAGGGCGCTCATCCCGATACAAGACGAGATAATGGATTGGCGCGAAATTATTCATGTGGTGCTCCTGCCGACCGCCGGAGAGCCGGCTGATGTTATTGAACCTGCTATTCAGTCTCTGGCCGAAAACAATTTCCCTAAGGAACAGATGATTATTCTCCTGGCCACCGAAGAGCGAGAAAGTCCAGAGTCTCGTTTGCCGAAGGTTGAGTACCTCTCGAAAAAGTTTGCTGGTGTTTTCCGTGATTTTCTGGTGACGACGCACGTTGTTGAGGGAGGGGAAATGAAGTGTAAGGCTTCTAATGCTCGCTTTGCGGCGCGTCAATTGATGACCTATCTCGACGAACGAAATATTGATTACAAACGAGTCATTTTTTCGAACTTCGATTGTGATAGTGTGGCGCACCAAGAATACTTTGCGGCTCTCACCTACGAGTACATCGTTGACCCCAAGCGTCTGCAGCGTGCCTACCAGCCACTTCCGATGTACCATAACAACATTTGGGACACCAATGCTTTTGTCCGTCTGGTAGTGACAGGCTCATCATTTTGGCACCTCTATCAGAGTACGCGTAAAGAGATGGTGACATTTTCGTCGCACTCGGAACCGTTCGACACTTTGGTCAAAGTGGGATTCTGGCCGGTCAATATGATCAGTGAAGACTCAGTCATTTACTGGAAGTGTCTGGCCTATTTTCATGGCGACTATCGTGTGCAGCCGATCCATCTGCCGATCTCACTCGATGCTGTGTTGGCCGAAACGTACTGGAAGACGTTGGTCAATCAGTACAAGCAGAAACGGCGCTGGGCCTATGGGATCGAGAACTTTCCGGTCACCATGCGAGCTATTTGGCCTGATCAGGGGATAGCGCTTCGCACCAAGCTCCGCATCACTTTTGAAATGCTCGAAGGGCACTACTCCTGGGCGACGACGTCCTTTATTCTCACCTTTCTTGGTTGGTTGCCACTCATCTTGGGCGGAGCCGCTTTTCGTGAGAGTGTTTTGGCACATAATCTGCCCTTTATCACCAAGACACTGATGACTCTCGGTATGGCTGGTCTCTTTATTTCGATCCCGATGTCGCTCCTGTCTCTGCCACCGCGACCAAAGCGCTACCACTATACTCGTCATTTCCTCATGCTCTTTCAGTGGATTCTCATTCCACTCGTCGGTTTCCTCTCGGCCCTGCCGGCTATCGATTCGCAGACTCGTCTGCTCCTCGGGAAATACTTTGGAGAATTCTGGGTGACAGAAAAAATGCGTAAGGGGTAGAACGCTCAGAAAATCAGGTCATAGAGCGTCAAACACCACAGTGAAAACTTGTGGTGTTTTTTCTCGTAGTAGTAGAAGTAAGATAAAAAACGTCCGTATAAAAAATAGCGTATACACCTATGAAATTCCTCCTCACACTGCAAAATATGCTCATTGGCATCTCTCTCCTCCTTATGGGGAGTATTCCGGTGGCGCTCCAGGTATTTGGATTGGGCTTCGGTTTCAAGGGAGTGCTCTACATGGTTTCTTTCGGAGCTGTTTTTTTGGTGATGATCATCCGTCCGCTGGCCGATATTACCGGTTGGTTGTGGTTGCGACGTCTCGTTATTCTTCGTAAGGGTCTTGGCATTCTCTCGTCCTCGATCATTGTCGGACTGCTTCTCAATACCATTATTACTCCGGAATCAACCTATCTCTCCTCGCTCACGACGGCTGCTTTCTACTCCTTCGATAATTTTGTTTTCTTTGCTCACATAGGAGATATATCGGGGCTCCTCCTTCTCATTACCTCAAATACTTTTTCTCAGAAACTCCTCAAGCGAAACTGGAAACGATTGCAGCGACTTTCCTATGTCTATTTTTATGCAGGCGGCATCTATGAAGCGTTTGCTCTCAACAATATGTTTGCTCTCTATGCTGTCCTCCTCATTACCAATCTGACCGTACTCGCCTATGCCGTCAAAGTGGTTCGTCGCAGTATGCAAAACGAAAAGAGCGAGCGTGTCATCTCTTTGAGCCCAAGCTACTCGAGGTGAATTTTTTCCTCGAAGATCTGCAGTGCCTCTTTGAGGAGGGGATGTGTCGTAAGAAGAGGATCAGTGGTGAGGAGTGATTTGGCCTCGTCTCTCGCGATCTGAATGAGTTTCATGTTGGTCAGATTCTCCATTGAGATATCGGGTATACCTGACTGGCGAGTGCCAAAGAAGGCCCCTGGACCACGGAAGGCAAGATCGGCCTCGGCGATATCAAAACCACTGGTGCTCTTGACCAGCACCGAGAGGCGCTCGTTACTGCCACCTGTTTTTCCAGGAAAGAGGAAGCAGTAGGACTGGTGAACCCCTCGTCCCACACGGCCACGGAACTGGTGGAGCTGCGCTAAGCCAAAGCGTTCGGCTTCTTCGATGAGAATAACACTGGCGTTTGGAATATCGATCCCGACTTCCACTACCGCCGTCGCCACCAGGATGTCATATTTTTTTTCTTTGAAGTCACGCATGATGACCTCTTTTTCTTTGGCTTTCATTTTGCCATGAATGAGTCCAATCGAGAGATTGGGAAAGACAGTTTCGGTCAGGTGTTCGTGCTCCGCGACCGCTGCCTTAACGTCCTTTAAGACGAGCGACTCTTCGACCAGAGGGAAGATGACGAACATCTGACGGCCTTTTTTTATTTCGCTCCGGGCGAATTCATAGATCTTTTCTCGGTCTTTGGTGGTCTTGGCAATTTTAGTAATAATAGGGAGGCGATTTTTCGGGAGTTCATCAAGGAGGGAGAGATCGAGGTTGCCAAAGAATGCCAGAGTGAGGGTGCGGGGTATAGGGGTGGCGCTCATAGACAGAAAGTGCGGGACAAGTTCTTTGGCGCCATCACGACTATTGAAAGAGAGTTCTTGGAGACGGGCACGCTGTGAGACACCGAAGCGGTGCTGTTCGTCGACGACAATGAGGGCGAGCTTTTCAAAAGCAACATCTTCCTGAAGGAGAGCATGGGTCCCGACGATAATTTTGGGGATGCCGGCTGCAATAGCTTTGAGGAGCGTGGGGCGGGTAGTTGTTTTGCCATCGAGTAGGCGGTAACTCCCGGTCAGAAGGGCGACGTCGTGTCCTGATTCTTTAAAGAGAGTACTAAAACTTTCGAAGTGTTGGCGAGCCAGGACTTCGGTGGGAGCCAGGATAGCTGTTTGGAATCCTTTCTCGGCTGTTACTAGCGAAGCGAGGCCTGCGACGATGGTTTTGCCGCTGCCGACATCGCCATTTAAGAGGCGATTCATGGGACGAGGACGAGCGATATCGGTGAATATTTCAAAGCTCGCTTTGCGTTGGGCATTGGTGAGGGTAAAGGGCAGGGTTTCAATGAATTGTTTGACTACGGTCTCATCAAAGGGGAGAGCGGGAGCTTTGGCAGTTTCAAAGAGCGCTTTGATCTGGAGCGCCTTCAGTTGTATATAGAGCATCTCGTCGAAAGCGAAGCGCTTGCGAGCGAGGAGCTCGTGCTCGGAATCTTCTGGAAAGTGGATGTAGAAGAGCGCCGCCTTCAAAGAGGGGAGGTGGAGTTTTTTTAAAATATCTTCAGGAACGGGATCAGGAAAGTGCTCGAGTTTCTGAAAGATACCGGTGAGTTGCCAACGGAAAAAGCGCGAAGTGAGACCGGCAGTTTCGGGATAGACAGGAACGAGACGACCGGTATGGGTGGCATCGCGGGTGGCTCGTTCGAAGGCAGGATTTTGCATGAGGAATCCTTCGCGGTCTCGGGTGACTTTGCCGCTGACGCGGACAGACATGCCAGCTTTGAGGGTCTGCGCCACAAAGCGCTGATTGAACCAGATGAGCCGAACAGTGCCACTTCCGTCTTCAATAGTGGCTTCGGTGAGGAACATTTTTTTCTTCCACGTGCGCCCCGCTTCGATACTGGTGATAGTACCTTCGAGCGTGCACTTCTCATCCACAACCAGGGTACTGGCCTCATGGATGGCGGAATAGTCTTCGTAGCGAAAGGGAAAGTGAAAGAGGAGATCACGAACGGTGATGATCCCCAAGTGTTCTAACTTGGTGAGGGTCAGTTTTTTGATGGAAGGGATGGCGGAGAGGGGAGTATGAAAGGTGATCATAGAGGTATTTTCTCTAGTATAGCACTAGAGAAAAAAAATTCAGACCCGAAGCACACGAGGGTGCGACGGGTCTGAGAAAATCCCTTGCGGGGATCGAGGAGAACGAGAAAGGGTGAAGTTGGTCAGTTCATGCTGTTGCCTGCTTGGCGCCAGGAGTCCTGGAGCGTCGCGTGGTCATGGCGGCAGGTAAGGCGGTTTCAGGGGCAGGGGAGTCAATCGGCTCTTTCGTCTCCACTGCGGAGGTGTCGAAGCCGATCTCTTTCAGCATGGCGCACGCGTCCTTCAGCATGCCTTTGGTGCACACGTCGGGAGGGGTGAGCTTGGGGGTGAGTTGCATGCCTTCGCCGAGATTGCTTACGACGAAAGCCTTGAGGCCAGCGCTGAGCTGAGCCTTATTGGCGTAGCCAATGACATTCCCGAGGTGTTTGGCCCAGGGAGCATCGCCGGTGAAGAACGCCAGGAAGAATCCCTGGCGGTCGAACGTGACCCTGGTCACGGTGTAGGGTAAGCTCATGTTTTCTTCCTCGAACTTTCTTGCTTTGCTTTGAAAAATGGATGTTGTTCCACCGGTTCTCGTTTTCTCGATTTTATTGTTAAAGTATCAGGGTCAGAGTAGCGAAAAAAAGCCTTTTTGTCAAGTGGAAAGAGTAGAATGTCAAAGTTTAATAGAAATGTCATAGGGGAGCGTTTTTTTAAAATGTCATACTTGTGGAATCTTGTGAGTTATGGCGTATTGA
>JAYUDH010000039.1:0-5296 GCA_043739895.1 Candidatus Moraniibacteriota bacterium | reverse complement strand
TCCTTATCGGCATGAGTAAGATCATCAACCCCGATGCTCTCTTGTGGCTCTTTACCCCCCTCTCCCTTATCTCGTATCTGGTCTTTTTGAAACGACGTTCCTATCGCTACCTCATTTTTTCTGGGATCTTTCTTGGTCTCGCCCTCCTCACCAAATACATTGCCAATATCCTCTTTATTTTTTTCCTCGGTCTCACCTTTCTCGAGTACATCTACCACAAAAAATCGCACACTCCTCCTTTTGCCGAATATCTCAAGAAATCCCTGAAGCATTTGGCACTCCTCACTTTTACTGCTCTCAGTACCTTTTACGTGCTTTTTCCAGCTGTCTGGATCAAGCCTTCGAAACTGCTCACCGGTACTGTCTTAAGCCAGGCCTTCACCAAGGTGGCCCCGCTTTTTGCTCTCCTCATCGCCTTTATTCTCATTGACCAATGGTGGAACCGTGCACGCCTTACCACTGCCCTCCTCGCGCTCCTCGAAAAAGGAAAGCACATCATTGCTCTCTGTATCGGTTTTCTTTTTTTGGCCGCGCTCCTCGTTACCACCCTCAATGTCTGGGGGGGTATGAATCTGTATAATTTCTCCGAACTCCTTGCTTCACCAAAAACAATTGCCGGACGGAGCGACTTTATCGGTGTCTTTCTGACAAACTTTTACCCCCTCATTTTCGGAGTAACCCCCATTATTTTTCTCGCCCTCTTTCTGGCTCCCCTCTTCTTGTGGAAAAAAACCTTCAGTGAATCAAGCGGCCTGCGTGCCTCCTTTTACATCATGATCTTTATTCTCCTCTACTACCTCGGTACCTCTGTCAATGGCGTGGCTGCTATCGTCCGTTACCAGATCATCCTCTTCCCTCTGGCGGCCATCATCGCTGGCATCACCTTGGAGCACATCCTCATTTTCCTTCACAAGAAACAACACATCAGTGATATGCCGACCCCTGTTTTTGTTGGATCCGTAATTGCTCTTCTCGGTGCCTTCTCTCTCTTCACGACACCTTTCCCCTTAAGTTATGCCTCTTCATTTCTCCCCTCTAAGTACCACATCGATATCAAAGACATGGGGGCAGGGAGCTATGAAGTCGCTCAGTATCTGAACAAACTCCCTAAGGCCAAAGACATGCTCATCTGGACAGATAAAGATGGGGTCTGCAAATTTTTCGTCGGTCGCTGCAAACGTGGGCGTAATTACGAAACCATGCGCGCGGAAGGACTCGACTACATTGTCGTCTCAGCCGGGCGTCAAAACCGCACCACCAAAATGATGGGTGGCGACATCGCCAATATGAAGCCCGGCATCATTCGTTTTGATCAGTACTACGAACGTGCCAATCCTGCTTTTGAGATCGATATCAACAAACGTCCATCACACTTCGTGAAGGTATTTAAATTCGCCCCCTAAAAAAGAGCCACAAAAAAACAGACCTCTTCTCAGGGGTCTGTTTTATTTCCGCTATTCTTTGCCCCTTGTATTCAGATACTGTGGCAGAGCCACGAAAGAAAGGATCATCTGAATAAAACGAGAGAGGAGAGCGGCAGTCACAGCTGTCTCCACACTCACTCCAATCAGGCCAAAAAAGGCGACATAGGCCCACTCTTTGATACCAATATTATTGATCGATAACGGGACACTCGACACAATGGCCACCAAAAAAATGGCTGCCAAAAATGGAAGAAAAGAAATGTTACTCCCAAGCGCATGGAAGAGGGTATAGTTCGACAGTCCAACGCCGACAAAAATAAAGAGCCCTGACCACATACTGGTTCGTAACCAAATGTGTTTTTTGGTATAAAAAATAACCTCTTGCAGTAAACGACGAATTTTTTGAAATGGTAAGCGAGCAACAAAACTCTGGAACCACGGTCGACAATAGAGGTAAGTAATAACGAGATCAACAATAAGAAACCCCACCAGTACCAAGAGCGTCAAGGAAAGCGGTAGGCTCTCCTTGAGATGCGACCACAAGGTAAAGCTCAGTGCCAACGCTACCAGTGCCGTCGTCCATAGGCCAATGAAGCGATCAAAGACCACGGTAGAAAGGGCAGCAGCCCTCGCCCCTGAGCGTTTGGCCAGCCACACTCCCCGATAGGCATCACCACCAATCGTTGAAGGAAGAAAGTTGTTAATAAAAGCGCCTGTCATGTAGGTAAAAAATGCTTCCTTCAGGGTGAAATGAAGCCCCTTGTACGAAGCAATGATCTGCCATTTACGGGCCGAGATGAAATTCCCAGAAAGCTGCAATGCGACATAAAGCGCCAGAAGGAGCCAGGAAACGTGAGCAAATTCACCCCGAACCCCATTCCAATCGACCCTTTTAATGAGCCAGAAGACGAGGACAAAGGTTATGACAATCTTTCCTACGGTGAGGAGATTTTTACGCATAGTGTTTCCAAAAATATTGCTCATTTACTCTAGCACACAATGTTTGATCGTTCTATATAGGGGAAACCCTCGAAAAATACCCCGTTCCTTGCTATACTAACAAACACACAAAATCGTACCGTACTCTCTGAAACAAACATGAGAGAAATAATTTTTTAACAAAAATACCACCCCACCAAAACCAAGGAAGCTCCATGGAACTATTAAGTGAAGAACAGGTCATTGAGCACTACCCCCATATCATGAGGTTTTTGTGCTCAAGAGGTATCAACACCGGCGACACCCTTTTCCGATTGTTGGAAATGGATGCCGATCTTCTCAAAACCGCTCCCTCAAAGGCTAGCCGCTACTACATTTTCTCCAATAGGAGCCTTGGACTGATAGCGACCGTCGGTGAGGGCTTAATCGCTCGGTTACGGAGAAGGCTCGGTACTGAAGAGCGAGTCAGTGATGCTCTCAAGCGCATCGCCAGGAAACACTCAGATGTCACCGTTTTGGCTGTTCACGAGGAAGAGGTGAGCGAAAACGACACCCTCATCCCTCGGTACATTGACCTGCACATTCTACCGGCATACGATACTGCCCCCATGCTCCTCTATGAGCTTGGACCACTCCTCAAACGAGGCTACCGTGTCAGAGTACAAGAGCCACCGACACCCTCCAGCCGGTAACGTAACCACGTTTCACCGGCTTTTTTCTTGAACACCAAACCTTTGTATACACCACTTTACTTTTTTTAAAAAATATTCTATAGTTTCACCTTGTAGAAAGAAAGCACTTTAACAGTAACAAAGAATAGGAGCGTCCAGTGTCCCGTACTACTGCCGAAAAAGTGATGGTGGCCAGACCAAGGCTACAGGCTCTCTTCAACAAGCTTCCTGAAATGTTAGAGTTCGTCGAAGTGGCACAGATCGACCCTCAATTCCTTTCTGGGCATCCAACCCCGCTCCGTGAGTACATCGTTGTCTCGAAAAAAGATGTATTCCTCGGGGTCATTAATGAAGGATGGTGGTTTTCTCTCCGTGCAATGCTCCGCATGCGTCCCGAGCATATTATATCGATGGCATCAAACGGCTTAACCGAGGTGATGCCCACTATGTCATTGTCATCGATTCTAGGAGAACTGGAACAAAAGAACGTCCTGAAATTATACCCATCGGGGTCTCCTTCTACGGCAACTATAGCCAAAAATCGATGCAATCGCTAATTGAGGCTATGGAAAAACGTACAAGGATGCTCATTGAAGCTTCTCGCAAGACTAAGAACCCTTCTCAACTGTCACCACCAGCAACGTAACCACGTTTCGCTGGTTTTTTTCTTTTTATAGAGCCATACTGTCGATTATATAATTGACAGTATGGTATTTTTTTGCTATAATAAAATTTCACGCTGCAAGAGGCGTGCCTTGTCCCCCGAGCAGAGGCTCGGGTTTACCAATCAGGTGACTCGGAATGAGTTGCTTCGCGCGCGGAATGCACGCATTGAAAGGTTTTCCATGAAAGTCATTCTTCACCATCATGTGACAGCGGTGCTCGGTCAGCACCCCGAACTCTGGGGTATCTTTGGAAAGACAGTGCTCATGTCATTGGGCGATGCCAAGACAGAGCGTCTCGATGCTGATTTCATGGCAGCCCATGGGCACCCTTACGCTCCGATGTACTTCATCGTCTCAACCGACGGGAAGTTCCTTGGCATCGTTGGTCGGGGTTTCAGGCCATGGCTCATGAGACTCTTCGGCCACCACGAACGAGTCATCGAGGCTCTGAAACGTCTCGGCATCGGCCATGCTGC
The DNA here is from genome assembly GCA_043739895.1 of Candidatus Moraniibacteriota bacterium. GTDB lineage: Bacteria > Patescibacteriota > Minisyncoccia > Moranbacterales > UBA1568 > UBA1568. The sequence continues at coordinate 1,121 of JAYUDH010000039.1, read as the reverse complement.
CTACATCGTGGCCATTCACAGAGAGGAGGAGGATGAGGGGTACGACAAACCCATCCCCAAGTACATGGTGATCCACTCCGTTCCCGAGGGGCAGACGATGACGACCCATGTCGCCCACCTCCAACCAAGAATTGATGAGATCATCTCCCAGAACCACTGACGAGTGATCACGCCATCTCTCTGGTAAGAATATACCAGACCAAAAAAGCCGGCTCGTTAATAACGTGGCCGGCTCTTTCTTTTTTCATAAGTAAACTACTTCTTCATACTCTGTTCCAGGGCCTCTTTGAAATGTAAGGCCACCTGATTCCAACCCCGGAGCTCCGCCCGACGACGACTTTCGCTCCCCATAGAAATGAGCTTCTCAGTATCACTGGCCAAAGCCACGAGTTTTTCAGCAAATGTTTCTGTATTTTCCGGATCAATAAAGTATCCATTCTCACCATCGGTCACCAATTCCTGCATGCCACCCGTCCCCGAGACAAGAAGCGGCAGACCCGAGGCGAGCGCTTCGAGGGCCGCATTACTCATACCCTCATTTTTCGATGGCAAGACAAAAGTATGAACCTGCTGATAGAACTGTGGCAACAACTGGTGTTCTACTCGTCCAAGAAACTGCACCTCCTTTTCAATACCGAGTTCTCGTACCCTAGCCTGGAGCATTTCCTTTTGTTCTCCTTCACCGATCAACTGCAGTTTGATCGGTACCGCTGACTGTTTAGCCGCCAGAGCAAAAGCCTCGATGAGAAAATGAATGCCCTTGCGTGGCGTCAGACGAGAAGTCGAAAGAAAGATGATCTGATCCTGCGGACGGCGTTCATTTTTAGGCGCGAACGAAAGAGTATCTACCCCATTCTCGATTATTTCCATCGACTGCTCGGGATCGGTTTTCTTGGCCAATTCCGTAATCCCGATACTATTCGGAATAACCTTCTCGGCACGTTTCCACAGGAATCGCACGAGCGGCTTGGCGAAAAGATAAAACGTATCATACTTCTCACTAAAACCTGGGACGTCCGCTCCGCGAAGTGACACCACATAGGGAATACCGTGAAACAGTTTCAGGAGATAAGCGCTAAAGCCACAAGGAATAGTAAAAAAAGCGAGCGTCACATCGAAAG
>JAYUDH010000038.1:0-5303 GCA_043739895.1 Candidatus Moraniibacteriota bacterium | reverse complement strand
TCACGATGTGACTATCGCTACCTACCATATCGGACAGAATCTCCCTGAGACTCTAGGAAGTCATATCGATGTGCGTCGTATTAGGCGCTTACTTTTCTGGTATAAAAAACTAGAAGCTGGTCCGGATTGGCAAAAAATTATTCTGGATCTCCTCCTTATAAAGAAGGTTTTTTTCTTGGCTCGGACGAAACGACCCGATATTATTCATGGTCATCTCCATGAGGGAGCGCTCATCGCCTTCATCGTTCAGAAGATGCTCTTTTGGCGATCAATAAAAGTCGTGTCTGATTTTCATGGCAGTCTTACGAAAGAGATGGTGTCACACCGGTACCTTGGTGTTATGGGTTTACAAAAATTTTTCCAATGGATCGAGTACCGTATCGATAATATGGGGGATGCTGCCGTGACGAGCTCCTGGAATAACGCGAGCGAGATAAGGGCGGTGCGAAAAGATGGTCAGGTTGAAGTACTCCTTGACGGTACGCGCCTCTCGATGTTTGAGGGCTTGCCTGATGCCGCGAGCCTGCGCCGGGAATACGGTGTCCCAGAGGAGGCGGTCGTGGTGACCTATACTGGTGCCTTTATTCAGAACAAAGGGATACAGTTGTTTCTTGATGCCGTCCCCTTGGTATGTGAAAAATATCCTGAGGTACACTTTGTCATCGCTGGTTTTCCGGTGGATCAGATTGGCGAATACCTCAAACAACCAGTGTTTCAGAAACGAGCGACAGTGATCAGTCCCTCACCCTACTTTGATCTTGCCAAGATTTTGAAGATGAGTGATATCGGCGTTGATCCGAAAAGTGAAGCTACTCGTGAAGCCAGTGGCAAGACACTCCAGTACATGGGAGCAGGGTTACCCGTCGTCTGTTTTGATACCGAGAATAACCGGGAGTATTTAGGAGTAGGAGGAACGTATGCCACAGAAATGAGTGGACTCGCTTTGGCTATGGCCGTGGGCGCGCTCCTCGACAGCGCAGAGCTTCGTTTGAAAAATGGCGTGATAGCACGTGAGCGCGCAGCACAGTTCTCTTGGGAGCGATCCGTCAAACAATTAGAGCATTTATATTATAAGCTGCTCAAAAATAATAAGTAACCCTATGAATTTGTTGCTTATAAAAATTGGCAAAGCCTGGCACACCATTAGGCGTGAGGGGCTGTTTCGTGGTGGTCGTCGGGTCATGACGGCTGGATTAGCCTTATTTCGGCGCGTCCGTCCGGGCGACATCCTCTTTATCACAGGTGGAGTCGGGGATAGTGCTCGATATCGTACGGAACATATGGCCGAGGTGCTGAGACTCCATGGGTTCACCGTCGCGACGACAGTACAGGATAATCCCTTTCTTTCGTCATATGCTTCAAAATTCTCTATTTTTATTTTTCATCGTGTACTATTTACACCAACAGTGGCCACACTCATTGCTCGGATCAAACAAGAAGGGAAAGAAATTATTTTCGAGACGGATGACCTAGTATATGATCCGCAGTATCTAGAGCATATGGATTATTTCACCCAGATGAATGCTCTAGAGCGCAAACTCTATGAGCATGGCGTGGGAGGGGAAATCCTCGCAGATCCGTATGTGCGAGTCTGTACAACCTCGACAAATTTTCTTGCGGAGAAGCTAAGAGAAAGAAAAAAACAAGTATTTGTGATCAAAAATGTTCTGTCTCGGCAGGACATACTTGATGCAAAGGAAGCGCTGGAAAAAATAAATTCGTTTAATACTAAACACTCATCAATTATCCGTATCGCGTACTTCTCTGGTACCGCCAGCCATAACAAGGATTTTGCTGTGATTACCCCAGTACTGGCACGCCTTCTCGCAAAGTATCGGGAGCTGCACTTGGTCCTCGCAGGTCCGCTTGACGTTGAAAGTGTACTCAATCAGTTCGCTCCACAGATCGAGCGCATTACGTTTTCGCCCCGGAAACAACATTTCGCCAATATTGCCTCTGTTGACATCAATGTAGCACCGCTTGAGATCGGTAATCCATTCTGCGAATCCAAATCAGAATTGAAGTGGTTCGAGGCGGGTATTGTCAAGGTACCGACAGTTGCTTCCGCCACCGCGCCGTATCGTGAGGCGATCACAGATGGCGTAGATGGCTATGTAGCAGAGAACGAAACAGTCTGGCAAGAGAAACTCGAAAAATTAATTAACGACCCCAAAACGCGCCAGCAAATGGGAGAGCGGGCCCGTGCGACCGTGGTGGCTATGTATACGACTGAGAGCGCCAATGAGCAGGCCTACTATGAATATCTAAAAAGTAAGGTTTCGGTAACACTATGAAAGTACTCATTACAGGCGGCGCAGGATTTATTGGTTCAGCAACAGCGAAGGCATTGATCGATCGTGGTGACCAGGTAGTGCTCATTGATAATTTCAATGACTACTATGATCCACAGTTGAAAGAGGATCGCATGAGCATTTTTCTCAAAGGGTATAAAAAAGGATATAAAATGTATCGCGGTGATATTCGTGATCAGAAGTTTTTGGAGAAGGTGTTCAAAAAAGAGCAGCCTGAGAAAGTGATCCACCTGGCCGCTATGGCTGGAGTACGAAACTCGCTCGAAAATCCAGGACTCTATGCTGACGTTAACATCATGGGGACTATCGCCCTTTTGGATTTGGCGGTCAAGTACAAGATCAAGAATTTCCTCTATGCCTCGTCATCGTCGGTGTATGGGAACAACAAGAAACTTCCGTTTTCAGAGAGTGACTCGGTGGATACGCCGATCTCACCGTATGCTGCTTCTAAAAAAGCCGATGAGCTGTTCGCTCATGTCTATAGTCATGTTTACAAGCTCCCAACGACGGGACTGCGCTTCTTTACGGTCTATGGTCCCTGGGGTCGGCCGGACATGGCGCTCTTCCTCTTTACCGATAGTATTTTTTCTGGCAAGACGATTGCGGTCAATAATCACGGCAAGATGTCTCGTAACTTCACCTACATCGATGATATTGTCTCTGGTATTTTGACGACGCTCGATGCCAACCTGGCCTATGGGGTGATGAATATCGGGGGAGACAAGGAAAATACCCTGCTTGAGTTTATCGAAGAAATTGAAAAAAACGTCGGGAAAGTGGCCAAGAAAAAAATGATGCCACTACCGGCCGGGGATGTGGTAGCGACCGTGGCTGATATCAAAAAGTTGCGAAAGCTTGGCTGGAAACCGACGACACGCCTCAATAAGGGGGTCAAGAACTTTGTTGATTGGTACCGAACCTACTTCGAAATTGCATAACAACTGTCGAAAAAAAGAAAGAGAGGCGATCCTATCTAGCGATGGCCTCTCTTTTTATCCATGATGGAGCGCCTTTGTGCTCGAAAAAATCTTGACAAATCATGGATTTGTTATACAATACAGGGCTGTATTCTTAACAATTTCAGCCCCGCGTAGTCTCAAAAAGACTATCTATCAACCTGAAGAGGAGAAGGCAATGAATGCCATGAAGAAGGTTATCACCATCATTTTGGCCGGTGGCGCTGGTCAACGGCTGAGAAATCTGACGGAGCACTGTGCCAAGCCAGCGGTTCAGTTCGCTGCCAAGTACTCGGTCATCGATTTCATGATGTCGAACTGCCTTAACTCGGGGCTGAAGCACATCCTGATCGCGACCCAGTACCGATCGCATGAATTGAACAAGCACTTGTCCAGAAATTGGCCGTCGAATCCCATGCTGGACTTCTCTGTCCAGACCTTGCCCGCCCAGCAGATTCACGGCGAGATGTGGTACCAGGGGACAGCCAACGCCGTCTATCAGAACCTCGACATCATCGCGAGCGAGGGTGATTTCGAGACGGTGGCCGTCCTCTCGGGTGACCACGTCTTGGCCATGGATTTCAGTCAGATGTATGACTACCACCAGGCCAAGAAGTCTGCCTTCACTGTCTGCGTCATGCCGATGCCGACGGCTGAGGCCAGTCGTTTCGGCGTGCTCGAAATCGATGCCAAGTGGCGCATCGTGGGTTTTGAGGAGAAGCCGAAGTGTCCCAAGCAAATTCCGGGAATGCCTGGCTATAGCTTGGTGTCGATGGGCAACTACTTCGCCCAACTGACGGAGCTCAGTAAGTGGCTCAGTATCGATGCTCAGAAGCCCGACACGGAGCACGACTTCGGCAAGGACATCATTCCGGGCATGCTTGCGGCTGGTGTGCCGCTCTACGCCTACAACTTCCTCGATAACGAAATTTCGGGGCAGAGCGAGCACTACTGGCGCGACGTGGGGACGATCCAGGCCTTACTCGAGGCCAACATGGATCTGGTCCACATCAAGCCAGAGCTCAACCTCTACAACAAGGAATGGCCCATCCGTTCCGCCCAAGACAACCTGCCGCCGGCCAAGTTCAACGAAACGACGGAACGTGGTTGTCGTCCGAGGAACTCGGTGGTGAGCGGTGGTTGCATTATCGAGGACAGCAACCTCTCGATGGCCGTCCTCGGAAGAGAAGTGCGCGTCTATGGCTCGACCATCGAGGAGTCGGTGATCTTCTCTGGCGTCAAGATCAAGCATGGCTGTCACTTGCGGCGAGTCATCGTCGACAAGGATGTCCGGATTCCACCTGGGACCAGTATCGGTATTGACCTTGCGGCGGACCATGCTCGTGGCCTCACTGTCGACGAAGATAGCGGCATCGTGGTGGTGCCTCGCGGCTTTGTCTTCTGAAGGGGATTCTCCTTCACACCCTGTAAGTAATTTCACTTGCAGGGATTTTTTTATCCAAAAAAATGTATTTTCGTTTCACTCTCAGTCAGCTGACGGATTGTTTAGTAATAAAAAAAGAGGTTCCTGGTTCGGATACCTCATATTGGGAGCACGCTTCGTGCTGTTGGCTACTGCACCAGACTGGGCTGTTCCGCGACGATTTCGCAACACTCAGCCGGAATGGTGATGACCTGTCGGCCGGCGACTTTCTGTCCGCGCCAGTAGCGGAAGGCGTTGGCTCGACGAGCGAGCGCCAACTGGAGCTCGATGTCTCCCACGTTGATGGCAAAGCGATCCGGATTTTCCGGGACGACGATGGCGTCAATTGGGGGGAGGCCAACGAGCGCCTCTCTGAAAGATCTGGGGACATCGCTGCCCTCGATCATGAGTGGGCATGTTGCGATGCAAATCTTTATCACGAGGCTTTCCTCTCAAGTGGATGACGACGGAGGTTTCCGGGGTCATCGTCTGGAGACGATAGGTGATTCATAGTGACACAGAAAACGTATTCTGTAAAGTGTTTGGAGAATATACCTGTCAGAAAGAGGAGTTTTCCTGTACAAAAGGGTTTCTGTACGACCCTATTGTACA
>JAYUDH010000037.1:0-2051 GCA_043739895.1 Candidatus Moraniibacteriota bacterium | reverse complement strand
GCATTCGGTTCAGAAGTTGCTTCACTCGTGAGCACTCTGACAGACGATCCGGCCAATTATCAACTCTCCATAGCGGAAAGAAAAGAACGACAAAGATTGTTTTATCAGCACCAATCCGAGACCATCAAGAAAATCAAGCTGGCTGATCAAATTTGGAACGCTCTTTTTGTCCTTCGTGACCCTCCGCGCGATATGAGTAGTGAAGATGTCAAAGTTTATGTCGCTGGGTGTCGAAATATCATAGAGACGTGTGCTGGTGCCAGCCCCACGCTCTACCAATACTTCTTAGACGCCTTATACTGCCAGAAGCATGACGTGTAGTTCTGGGCCATAACAAAAACACCCCAAGCGCTTGCTAGGGATGTTTTTTCTTTCCGTAGTGGAGACTAGTTCTCAACCTGCTTCTTTTCGGCAGTGACATTCACATACGTCCGTGAAACGATCTTACCAGTAAAGTCTTTGACCTTCTTGGCCTGAAACTCTACGAAACCATTGATCAAGGAAAAGAGGGTATCATCCTCGCCTTGCTTGACGTTCTTTCCAGGGTGGAATTTAGTGCCACGCTGACGAATGATGATGTTCCCGACGGAAACAGATTGATTGCCGTAGATTTTGACTCCGAGACGCTTGGAAATCGAATCACGGCCGAGGGTGGTTGATCCACCAGCTTTCCTGGTTGCCATAGTATTGGAGGGGCTTACACATTAGACAATCTGCGATATACTGGATTTGAGTATAGCACAGCTCTCCATTTTGTCAACCTGGATCTGTGGTATGACGTGGGATATGAGAGAAAATATCACAATGTGGTTTCGGGAGAATGCGGACCGACTTTTTATTCTCGTCGGACTGGTATTAGTTGGTATTCTTTCTTTTGAAGCGGGAGTATTGAAAGGGAGGGTATACCAGGCCACTCCTCTCGTACTTTCTGTCCCGGAAAGGGTTTCGGGAGAAGTGGAACAAAGGGCGGCTTCTCTATCAGGGTCGGTAGAAAAAGTATCCCAAGGTGAACCAGTTGTTTTTCAGAAAGAGGGTATTAACCAGTGTCTTTTTGTCGGGAGTAAAAACAGTAACAAGTATCATCTCTCTACCTGTGCTGTGGCCAAACGGATTAAGCCAGAAAATAGAGTATGCTTTGCTTCTCAGGAGGAGGCGAAGAAAAAGGGGTATCTTGCGAGTTGTCTCAAGTGAGGCCTACATGTCATAATAAACACGGTATCAATACGTCCCTAAAAAACAAACATGCATAGTGAGTATCTCAAAAAAAATAAAATCAGACTGATTAGTTTTATCTCTCTTCTCGTTGGTTTTCTTGATGCCTTTTTTATCTATATTCTCTCAACCTACTTCTCTGTTGTTTCGGGGAGTGTCAATGTTGGTATATTTTATTTTCTCGGTTATGGTGTTTTACTTATAGTTCTTTTTTATCTCCAGCCACTCATTCGTTTCATGGGAAAGGCGCGCGTACTGTACCTTTCTTTGGGAGCGAGCGTTCTCGCTTCTGCCCTCCTTTCTGCTGCTTCGGAACCCGTGGTGGCTATTGGGGCGGCACTTTTACTGATTATCGCTTCAAATATTACATGGGTGGCGCTTGATATCCTGCTTGAGAGTTTTTCACAGGATCGTGTTTCTGGGAGTATTCGTGGTCTGTATCTTACGATCATGAATGCCGGGCTACTCGTGGCACCTTTTCTTTCCCTGAAAACGCTCGACCATTATAGTTACGGGGGCATCTTTCTCGTCCTGGTTATTGGCTACAGTCTCGTCTTTGTGCTGGCACTCATTGGATTCCGGTCTGATAATAAGGTCTTTCAAGAAAAACTTCGTTTGCGCTTTACAATAAAAAAAATGCTTGGTGAGAGGAATCTTATTCGTATCTACCATATATCATTTGCTATGGAGTGTTTTTATGCTCTTATGATTGTGTATACGCCGATTTATCTCCGTTCACTCGGGTATTCCTGGGATCAGATGGGTATCATTTTTACCATCATGCTCATCCCCTTTGTGGTACTTCAGTATCCATTAGGCATCCTGGCTGATCGCTATTT
>JAYUDH010000036.1:0-5375 GCA_043739895.1 Candidatus Moraniibacteriota bacterium | reverse complement strand
CTGGCATCATCGACCGTATCGACCGAACTGCAAATGGCTATGAAATCATTGATTACAAGACGGCTCGTAAGATGCCATCTCAGGATAAAGTAGATAATGACTTACAGCTCTCTATTTATCTGAAAGCCTTCCTAGTGCGCTATCCGAAAGAGGTTGATCATCTCGATACCATTACTGTGAGTCTGTATTACCTAAAGCATGGAGTGAAGCTTTCTTCCACGCGCACTCGTGAACAGCTCGAGCAAGTGGATACTCTGGTTCTTGATGTTATCAAATCAATTGAGGAAGCGAAGTTTGAGCCGATTCTTACTCCGCTTTGTGATTGGTGTGGTTATCAAAAAATCTGCCCCCTCTGGAAGCACAAGTTTACCGAAACGCATCAAGTAGAAACGGAAGAAGTAAAAAAGGCGATCGGAGAATATCTCGATCTAAAGGGTCGTCTGAGTGAAGAGAAGTTGCGTCTCGGCAAACTCCAAACGCTTATCTTACAGTATATGGAACAAGAAGGTGTTGACCGCGTTTTTGATACCGATGGAATTATTGCCAAGTCACTGCGCAAGACCTATACATACGATGAGAAAAAACTCCGTATCCTCCTTGAGCCGCTCGATAAATGGGAGTCAATACTGAAAATTGACGGGGTAGCCTTACGTACTATTTTGGCTGTTCTTCCCTCTTCGATAAAGTCGGCAGTTGAGGCAACAAAGGTGCTTGATAAAGAGAGTACCAGCCTCTCAGTCAAAAAGAATAAGATTGAAGTAGATGAGGAGCTCAGTCTCTAGAGGTCGCCCTCAAATTCAGGGTCAAAGAGTGGACAGGGCGCGAATTGGCACTGAGGCCCAGTTTTCCCGACAAAGCTTCCATCTGGACAGACTTTAACTTCATCGGTGCACATCATTTTTTCATTACCACTCCCCTTCTTTTTCGGCATAGGGAGTACAGGAACTTCGAGCGGTTCTTCGGTAATACCCGGATGTATAGGACGATTATTGTTTGGACAGGCGGCGAAAGCGCACGCGGGACCCGTCCGTGACACCGTGCTGCCATCAGAACATACCTTAGCCTCCTCGGTACAGGCGGAACCACGAGTATTTTTTTTCTGTTCCTGCTGTGCCATGCTCATGGTCACAAAAGAAATGAGCCCAATGATAAAAAGAGCAAGCGCGATGGCAATCCTGGTATCAGGATGAAGAGTGTGTTTTCTCATAAGAATATTTTATTTGTTTTTAGTATACCATAACAATATTTTACCGGCACTCGCTTAAAATCGAAAGCTTGTCTGCCTGTGGCATGGTTAACTTTCATCTTATTCACTTCGTTTGCTAACAAAAAATCCCTCCTACGGAGGAGAGATTTTTATAATAGCTGGGGGGCTGGGAATCGAACCCCGCATACTCTGAAAGGTACTCCTTACCCGTAAAAAGAATATCTTTCTCCGTACAACCAACGCGCATTTCAGACGCGCATTCTACATCTCGCCATTGATGCTACCCCCTACCGTAAAATGAGCAGACGCTCGTAAATTTCTATCGATACTGTCAGTATAGTGTCTTCCTCGTCATTGTCAATGCCTTTGAGAGAAGATGAAGATAAGGAACCTCACTATCAGAAGGAAATATGATCCCTTTTTAGTTTATTTCTATATCTACGTAAGCTATCTGCGGGAATTTTTCTTTAATTTCCTTTTCTACTGCATCTATATGGTTGCCGACGAGTCTCGGGATACGGTCCGTGGTTCGAAACATGAGTCGTGCAAATTCTTTGAAGTCATTCTTAATAGTATTAAATTCCTTTTCGAGGTCACCTGCTTCATAAATGTCTTCGTAGAGTGGTGATCCATTCCACTCCACCGTCGTGAATATTCTGTATTTTCCGATATCAATAGCGACAGATTTAAACTCTATAACATGTTCGATACAAGGATCTTTTAAAAGATTCTCTATGATTTCTTTAGAGACTTCCTTACTTAGTGGCTTTCCTACTATGTATTGATGATTTTTTATGATAAGGATAATGGCGAGAAATCCCAGTATGAGCCCAACGATAATCCCGCCTATGGCATCATAAGTGACATCACCTGTTATAGAGGCCATTCCTTGTGCTACAAGGGCGATGAGAACGCCGAGTACCGCTGCCCCATCCTCGTAGATAACAGCAAGGAGTATTGGATCGGCTTCCCGAAACATTTTCTTGGAAAATTTCTTATTTTGTTGTAATTCCTTGAGGGCAACTCGTAACGTCGCGCCCTCTATAACAAAGGCTATCAACAGTACCGTGATGCTGAGTGCGCTAAATGCTGAAGACGGTTCATTTTTTCCGAGGAGAGAATCAATCGAATGATAGATGGTTATACCGGAACCAACGAACAGAATTCCGCAGGCAGATATGAGAGACCAAAAAAATCGTTCAATACCATATCCGTATCCACGGATCTCATCTGCTGGTTTCTTAGAACGTTTGATCCCTACGAGCAACAATGATTGGTTAAGGGTATCAGCAAGGCTATGAGCGGCCTCGGCAAACATGCTTGCCGAGCCGGTCGAAAAGAAAGTCGTTGCTTTGAGTACCGTGACAAACGTGTTACCAAATAGTGCGGCGATAACTGATTTTTTTCCGTGGGTTTGATCGGGCATGCTCTTTTTTCTTGTGTTATATTCCCCTACTTGAAGATGAAGATGCCTGAGAAGTATATCATAAAAAGCACCTTTTTCGAGTGCTTAAAATCGTTATAACATGGGGAGTTGACTCTAGGGAAAATTCACTTTACAAACTGGTAGAAAAAAGTTATTATCTTAAGTCGAAAACAAGTTCCTTTGAAGGAGGGTTGATATGCTATTTCGTCTTGATGTGCTCGGGCTCGGTGATGCCGAAGCCTGGGAAAAAGTTCGGCGTGTTTCTGTCCAGGCTTTCAGTCTTCGACTTTGGCTTCCAGAACTGTTGTTTGTCACCAGTGGTCGCAAAACGGTGGTTCCGAGTTGTCACGTGGTGGCACATGCATTCGCCCGGGTGTTTGGATACGAATCGAAAGATGGAGAGCACTGCTACAGTGGCAACGTCCAACTGACTCCGGACAACGCCGACATGGACGTGCACTTCACAACGGTCCTTCACTCTTGGGTTGAATTTGAAACGGCGAGTGGCAACCGTTTCATTCTCGATATTTTTCCGGACGAGGGCGGATCCATTTTTCCGGTTCTCTACCGAGCGCCACACCCTTGCTATTGGATACCGAAGGATGAGGAGCGCGTTCGAATACTCGCTGCTCTGCCAACCAATAGGTCTTTCCAGAAAGATGTGACAATGCTCTCGAGGAGTATGATGGCAATGGCTCAGAAGGCCAACCTCTTTCCGGACTAGAACAGATACAGCAGTTTGAGTCAATCAACGGGGCGATCATCAACAATGACTCCCTGTTTTTTATTGAAGAAATTTCTTTGCTGTGGGGAGGAAGGGAAATCGAACTGCTCGCTGCACTGCGCTCTATAGGGCTTCCGCCCTCTAGCCCGGCAAGTCGGTCACCTCAAACGGGCAAACAGGTGGTGTTTTCCCGACCCCTTTCCTCGTTCGATCCCTTCCTCACATAAACACATAAAATAAAAAGGATATCCAAAAGCGGACATCCTTTTTACTTTATCAGCTGGGATGGCGGGGAGCAGTTGTGAACCGATATTGCCCTATTATTCTCTCAAAATTGCTTGAAAATGGGAAGAGCCTTGAATTGGTATTGTCGCGGATAGGAAAGCTCGCTACGCGCTAGTTTCTGGCTCTTGGGAGTGGTTTATATCTTGATGGTACATCTTTCCTAGTAGGTCGAAGTAACCGACTAGATCATTGGCTATTTGGGAGACTTCTACAGTAGACAGCTCCTTGTCGTAGTCCTCCTTGATAATCGTTTGAAGCTCCAGGATAAGCTCGTTGCTTACGTTCGCCATATGTTTGTGGGGTGAGTGAAAACAAATTGACCCTTCTCGTTATTTCGCAATAATCGAATCTAAAAAATTTTCCTATTTTTTCGATCTCATCTTCTTTATTTGGCCGGCTTCAAGCATCATCTGTGGGCCGTTGACTGTTTCGTATTTGTCTAAAATAGCCTGATAGGCATATTTATCCTGCCCTTTGTGTCCTACAGGGATACGCCGGATAATGTTGGCATCTTTTCCGTTAGGATAAGTAAAAACGTACTGATGATAGACTTGTCCGTCCATATCGGTGAAATCCTCTAGCTGTCTGGCCGCGCCACTCTCAATATGCTGGTTCATAGCCATACAGAGAAATTCTTCCCTAGCCTTGCCATCGGAATGCTCCCAAACCTCACAAATAAGTTGTACGCGCATCCAAACAAACTCTGGGTGCCCATCATTCCTTGTCAGTAGATCCCAGGCCTTTTTGCTCAAATCTTCATTCTTACCAATGAGTGCCTTGATAAGCATGTCGTACATTTCCTGATAGTTTGTGCCGGCTGTTCTCCGGATAAGAGGCTCTTTTTCTTCTCCATCATCTCGAATTCTCTGTACCAAGCCGGCTATCTCTGCAAATATCTTCCTTTGCTTAGCTTCCTTACTTGCCATCTCTGCCTTTCGATAAAATATGGAGCTTGGGGCAATGGCTACATAAATGAAAACATCCTTCTTATACTCTTTGACTTCTCTGGCTACAAATTCATCAAAGACAATGACAATAAAGGGATTGAGAGTATCAATGGCTTTCTGATACTCACTCTGTGGTTGTTTTGCAAAATGCACCTCTCCCAGATCAAAACCGGATAGTAAGTCTTTGAAATATTGGTCGGCTTTCAGTTCCCGTGGTTTCTTACCAGTAGTATCTTTCAACGGAACAAAGCCTATGATGATAGTTTTGATCTTCATACTCAGAATGCTGATTGCTCTTCATTTCGTCATTGAGAATAAATCATTTTTTCCACGTATCCCAATATTTACTTGGATTTCTGTCTTTAAGAATTTTAATTATACCCTTTGCATCCCTATTAGTTTTTGGAAAGCTAGCAATAATAGAAACGAGTGCGCCAGATTCATGTAGATCAACCTCTTCTGGAAAATTAAAGAAGACTTTCGCTGTATCCATAAACTTACTTTTTCCAAACATTCCATATATCAATTCCAGTATCCTTGAGTGGTATAAAGTGGGATACCAACGAACGTTCATTATATTGCCAGATTTCTTTTCTTGTTCATAAAATATAGCTTCTTTTTTAATACACTTAAGAAATAAATCATACCACCGCTCTTTGAAGTTATCTTTTTGTTCAAGTTTATTTTCAATAACACTGTAGACTAGATTAAAAACAGTGTGTCCATACTTTTCTGTGAGAAAGTCAAAATACTCAAGCACAAGCTTGGTGTATTTGTCTTTATGAT
>JAYUDH010000035.1:0-5382 GCA_043739895.1 Candidatus Moraniibacteriota bacterium | reverse complement strand
CACACGCTTCATCCTCTGGGTCTTCCTCTTCATACTGGTGCATCTTTCTTCCTACTTGACGAGTCTCTTCGTCGGGCCACTCATCTTGCACTCCATGGAACGCTGGCCAGCCCTCCGCATCACCCGTCAGTACCGCTGACGTAACACCAAGCGCCAACACCCCGCTTGTAAATAATAGGGTGTTCTTTTTTTCTCAAAATTATCTCTTCTCTTAAATCCAAAAAAGGAAACTTCCAAAGCAAGCAACTTTCCAAAGTACCATATATTCGCCCCGGCGTGGCGAATATATTACTTTGAAGTCCTCACTCTTTTTTCCTCCGCCTCCACCGACTGGCGGATGACGAAAGAAAAAAACCATGCCCCTTCAGACTTCAAGGTTACTTTGGAAAATTCTTGCTTCGAAGTTTCTGAGAAGTAACCGTGCACCTTGAGACAACTTCTTTTAAAAAGATTTTCTCTTTTCTTTCCTTCTGTTCCTGCGGGTAACATCCGTGATGAGTTCACCGGTAACAGTCGAGAGAACAGGGAGGCTTCGACCCGAGAGCTCCCTGTTCGGTAGAACAAGTCAGGGATGTTCGGCAGAAACAGCGGAAATGAAAAGGGAAAGAGTTTTTAAAAAAATCTTGATCAATAAGACTCACTGAAGAAAAACCACTCGGGGATAGAAAAGCTTCTACAGATACTTCGCAGTAAAGCTGCGCTTACACAATTTGAGTTTTTCTGGAGTCCCAGCGAAAACAAGCTCGCCACCCTTCTCGCCGCCATCGGGCCCCAGTTCGAGTACCCAGTCAGCAGAATTGATCACATCAAGGTTGTGTTCCACTACTAAAACACTGTTCCCCTTATCCACCAGAGCTTCCAGAACTTCAAGGAGACGACGGACATCTTCAAAGTGCAGTCCAATCGTTGGTTCATCAAGTATGTAGAGTGTTTTTCCGGTTGATTTGCGCGCGAGTTCGGTAGCTAGTTTGATACGCTGTGCCTCACCGCCGGAGAGGTTCGTAGCGCTCTGCCCCAAAACCAGGTAGCCCAGGCCCACCTCTTCCAAAACACGCAGCTTTTCTTCGATCATAATCTGGTCAAAGAAGAAGCGTCGCGCTTCTGTGACGGTCATTTGCAGGACGCGAGCGATATTCTCGCCACGATATTCAATAGCCAGCGTTTTCGCATTGTAGCGTGTCCCCTGACAAACTTCACAGGGCACATAGACATCAGGGAGCAGGTACATTTCGATCTTTTTCAATCCCCCACCCTGACAGTTCTCACAGCGTCCACCACGCATATTGAAACTAAAGTGGCTCGCTGAATACTTTTCTCGCCCCGCTTCAGCCGTCGCAGCAAACAGATCCCGAATAAGGCTGAAGACACCAGTATAGGTGGCAGCGTTGGAGCGTGGGGTGCGACCAATCGGATCCTGTGTCACCGCGATTACTTTATCAATATTCTCTAGCCCCTCGATTTTTTTGTGTGCCCCAGGGATGGCCTTGGCATGGTAGAAATATTTCGAAAGCGCACGCGAAAGAATATCATGTACTAAGCTTGACTTCCCAGAACCAGAAACGCCTGAAACCGCAACCAGCATACCAAGAGGGATCTCAACATCGACATTTTTTAGATTGTGTTCCGTCGCTCCAAAAATACTGATACTCTCTTTACTGAGCGGGCGCTTCTTTTCTTTGACCGATACTTTTCTTTTGCCTGACAGATATTGACCAGTGAGGAGTTTCGAACGGAGAAGCTTGTCTGGTGTTCCAGCAAAAATAACCTCACCACCTTCAATTCCCGCCCCGGGACCCATATCGATAATATAGTCGGCTCGCTTCATGATAGCGACATCATGCTCCACGATAACGAGTGAGTTATTGGCAGCTCGTAGATCTTCTAGAGCATGAATAAGTTTTTCGGTATCGCGACTATGAAGCCCCACTGACGGTTCGTCTAAGACATAGATAATCCCCGAAAGACCAGACTTCATCTGTACCGACAAGCGGATGCGCTGTGCTTCACCACCAGAGAGCGTGTCAGCACCACGGGCCAATTCCAAATAGCCTAGACCCACTTTTTCTACTGCCGAGAGACGTGTCTGCATTTCACGAAAGATCGGGTCAATCATACTGCGCTCTCCTATTCCCAAAAGTTTCTCACGCAGTGGCTTCAGGAGAATGAGAACATTTTCTGTACTCATGCGGACGATATCATCAATCGAACGGCCATCGATCTGAACCGCTAAACTCGACTGCTTCAAACGTTTCCCCGAACAGAGCGGGCACAGCTTGGTCAACATATAGGCCTCAATCTCTGCTCGCAGGTGATCTGATTTGGTATCGCGGTATTTTTGTTCCAGCAAAGCAATCACCCCAGGAAAACGGGTCTTGTCCTCACTCTTCTCACCAAAGAGTATGCAATCAAAATGCTTGGCCGAAAGTTTTTTCAGCGGCGTATCGAGTGAAAAATGTTCTCGCTTAGCACAGTCGCGGAGGAGCTGCATCGGTCCCGTTCCTGTATGTCGGTCGTTATTCATCTTGCTCCACGGTCGAATAGCTCCTTCAGCCAAAGAAAGACTCTTATTAGGAATAACGAGGCTCGGGTCAAACTCGAGTGTCATACCCAAACCAGCACACTTCTGACAGGCACCTTCGGGACTATTAAAAGAAAAATGACTGGGAGTAAATTCAGGCAGAAAGACTTCACAGCCTTCGCAGCGATATTCTTCATTGTAAACATGTTCTTCACCCAGACCGTTGAGACAGAGGGTAAATTTTCCCTGGCCCAATCGAAAAGCAGTCTGTACGGTATCGAGAATACGCTCTTTATCAGGACGCGCTTTATTGAGTACGAGACGATCAACCGCAATGGCAATCGGGGAGCTCTCGGTCGTCGAAGCACGATCGAAAGCTTCAGCCAGAGCGATCACTTCTCCATGAAATCGTACCCGCACATACCCCAGGGTATTAATAGCATTCAGCGCTTCCTTCTCTGTCTTTTCTGCGAGGGCAGGACTTTCTGCCAAAAATACCAACGATATTTCATCCGGAAGCTCGAGGATTTCCTCCAAAATTTCCCGGACACTTTTGCGCGTCAACACTTTATGGCACGTCGGACAATGAGGTACTCCCATCTTGGCATAGAGTATACGGAGATAGTCATAGACCTCGGTCATAGTTCCTACCGTCGAGCGAGGGCTCCGTGAGACACTCTTCTGATCGATAGAGATGGCTGGCGAAAGATTGCGAATAGCATCGACATCCGGTTTATCAAAACCATCAAGAAAGTTACGCGCATACGAAGAAAGCGACTCGACATAGCGTCGATTCGCTTCGGCAAAAAGAATATCAAAGGCCAGAGAAGATTTCCCTGAACCAGAAAGACCGGTCACTACCACCAGGGCGTCACGTGGAATATCAACATCGACATTCTTCAGATTATTGACCCGTGCTCCACGAATTTCTATGACTGATTTTTTCGCTCCCATATGGCGTCTGAGTGTAGGCGAGAAAAAAGATACGAACGTTTTTCATCCTATCGTATTTTGAGGCGATTGTCAAAGCTCGGTGGATAATGTCCCGGAAGGAAGAAATTCCTTTCCCCGCCGTTTACGGTGAAAGGTAATAGCAAAGCGGTGGGCCTCAGTGTTCGCCAGGAGTATCTCCTTGTGAAAGCGCTCGGTGAGTGCTGTTTCGCCTATCAAACGCTCGGCTTGGTGACGTTCGTTCTTGACGACTCCGACAATGGGGATGGTTACCCCTGCTATCGCCAGAACTTCCGTGGCGACATTCAACTGAAGCGTCGAACCATCAACCACGATGATCTCCGGAAGTGGCCACTCTCCATGTTTCAGTCGACGAGTGAGAATTTCTGCCAAAGCGGTCAGATCATTACCATTATGTTGCTCCCGCAATTTAAACTGCCGGTATTCACTTGGGTTCGGACGACTATCCTGAACCACGGTCATCACCCCAACTGAAGCTGTGCCCTGGAGATGAGCGACGTCATAAGCTTCGATACGATGAGCATGACGCTCGTAGAGATCGTCTTTGATGAGCGCCATATCCTGAATATGCTGCAAGCCAAAGAGGGTTTTTTTGATCTCCCCCGCTCGTTCAAAATGCTGCCCCTTGGCAGCCGTTTTCATTTCGCGCTTCAGTCGCTTCACAACATCATTTTTATGCCCCTCAAAAAAGAGGCGAATATGATTGATAGTCTTACCGTATTCACGAGCCGAGACCCTTCCGGTACAGACACCCGGACAGAGCCCGAGCTGGGCATTAAAGCAGGGCTTTCCGGTTACTCCATGTTCAATATCCGCAGGCAGACACTTGTCCCGATACGGAAAAAGACGACGCACGATCTTCATAGCCTCTCGAAGCGCCCCACCGGCTGGAAAGGGACCAAAGAGATATTTGACTGGTGCCGTGAATTTTTTCTGCTCAATATCACGTCTACGTACCACCAAAACACGCGGGAAGAGTTCTTTGGTGATGACCACATGATTGTAGCTCTTATCATCTTTGGCATCACTGTTATAGGGCGGCTGCTCAGCCTTGATGAGGTTCGTTTCCAGAATAAGCGCCTCCAAAACCGAGTCAGTCGATTGCCAGACGATATGCGCAATACGTTCCAGCATGAGCATAATCTTTGGCCCTCTCGTTTCGAGCATATCCTGTACAAAATAACTCTTCACTCGGTCGCGGAGTGATGTGGCTTTGCCGATATAGAGGAGTTCATCCTTTTCGTCCAGAAAGAAATAGACTCCCGGTGTCTCCGGCAGCGTATTTTTCTCTTCAAACGCCTGACGCGTTATTTTTTTCTCCCACCATTTTGACATACATTTCTTCTTACTTCCCCTTCATTCAAGCACCTGCCAGCGATAAGAGCAATAATGTATCTCCCTTGCCTGACTTGACTTTTGTGCTAATATGGAGTATAATAGACAGTTGGTCATTACCAATTTATCCTGTTCATTCCGCCCATCAACCTATCGGAGGTGTGCCATGAGAAGAGAGGAAACGATTGAAACCACCATGACCCGCGAGGTCAAGGCGCTGTATTTTGGAAACTTGGGACAAACCCAAGGGTTCCACTACGATGAATTCGATCGCGATCGCTTTCGGCATCACTTTGCCATAGTGGCCCATCGCCATGGCTTCTGCTACCACAAAGGCAAGCAGATTTTTGGTGATCGGGAACGCGCCGATCGGCGGGCCTACAACCTGTATTTCGGCATCGTCGAAGAGCGACTGAAGTCGGCGATCAAGCGACTTCAAAGCAATGAGCCGGTCCACTCGGTCGTGCGCCACGAAAGCCCTCCAGCACAACGAACCGAGTATCTGAGCCTTGCCCCCGAGCAGCTCGAACTCCCAGGCATGCCGCCGGCAGCCAACA
>JAYUDH010000034.1:0-15840 GCA_043739895.1 Candidatus Moraniibacteriota bacterium | reverse complement strand
TCAACTGCAATCGAGCATGACGAAAAAAGTTACCTTTGGAACTGATAGCCCACGCTACGAATCGTTTTAATATATCGTTCATCTTCATCACATAATTTTTTACGCAGCTGCTTGATATACACATCGACAATATTGGAAAATGAGTCAAAAGAAAAATCCCAGCAATGTTCAAGTATTTGCTCGCGCGTGACTGTCTGTCCGGCATTGCGAATAAGATACTCCAAAACGCCATACTCTTTTAGTGTCAGCTGTAATTCTTTATTTCCTTTCTTTACTAGGTGCTTCGCATTGTTTATGGTAATACCATTTTCCTGTAATACTTCCATTATTTTTTCTGGAGGCCTACGTAACAGGGCACGTATCCTTGCCAACAATTCACTTAATTCAAACGGTTTTACAACATAATCATCAGCCCCACTATCAAGCCCCTCGACCCTATCATCGAGCGATCCTCGAGCGGTAAGCATTATGATCGGGATATTAACATTGATCGATCGTAAGTGACGACAAACCATTATCCCGTCTTTTTTTGGTATCATTATATCGAGTAACAACAAGTCATACTCGCCAAAAGAAGCTCTTTTTTCAGCAATTTCTCCATCAAAAACACAGTCGACCGCATAACCCTCTTGCTCGAGGGCTTTTTTAATGTGACTCGAAAGCTTCTGATTGTCTTCCGCGATTAAAATGCGCATATAGAAATATATTACCACAACTTTTATGAATAATCAGTGAATAGCATAAAAATAGGAGGCTAGTCAGTATTCATCAAAACTTCATCTTATTCATCTATACTTTTTTTGCTGCCTAGGTAGCTTGTTTCCCGCACAACCTCGAAAGGAATTCCTCATGGAACTCATCATTACCGCAACCATCCTGTTCTTTTTTGCCAACTACGGGGCGGCGGTAAGCAATCATCGCACCGAAATCCCAGGGGCAAGCCTGAGCGCAGCCCACCGAAAAGGGCTGGCTGAAACGCGATATTTTTTTGGTCAATGTCTGAGGCTGGCAGGCACCTTGGCCATACTGAGTGCGCCACTCTACCTGCTTCGCTAAACAGGTGACCGCACCCCGAGATTTATTTGCAGAGAAACCTCTCCAAATGAATCTCGGTTTTTTATATCCCATAAAAACCGAGTCATTAAAAAGACATGATCTATTTTGTAAATCATGTCTTTTTAGAAATCAATCTGCATCAGTGAGTATAAACGAGATAGAGAAAGTCCTATTTCTCTTTTGTCTGACACAGTACCTTTCCGTCTACTGCCAAAATAAGCTCTGAAGTAGTTTTTTTACTCACATTCGACAAATCTACCAGGTATCGCGGATCTCCGTTTGCCATGGTAAGCGCCTCGTACGAATCCCCGTATGAATACTGGGGGTAATCACTTTTTAGCAGCTTCTGAATGACCACCGGGAGATCCTTCACAGGAGCATCCTTTTCAATCTGAATAAATTGCCCGTCTTTTGACAAAATAATTGAAAACATACCTTCCTTTGGGCTACTCAGGGCAACATCGTACGCCTCTGATCCATCGCACATAGCATCATACTTAATGCTTTTAACACTGGACATT
This sequence comes from Candidatus Moraniibacteriota bacterium, assembly GCA_043739895.1. GTDB lineage: Bacteria > Patescibacteriota > Minisyncoccia > Moranbacterales > UBA1568 > UBA1568. The sequence continues at coordinate 14,263 of JAYUDH010000034.1, read as the reverse complement.
GGGTAATGGAGTGACGCATACTCGGTAAATACTTTCGTCATTTGATCAGTAACCGAATAATCCGGGGCCTTACCCATATCCTGAGTTTTCGGTACTACGGCGGATGGCTTAACAGCGGGCTTGGTCATAACCGCTTCGCTATCTGCCTCCTCACTCTTTACAGAAACCAAAGACTGACGATTTATATAGGTTACGGCCCCGACAAAAACTATCACAGCCACTCCTATATACGCTATACTTTTTTGATTCATACAATTATATACTTACGGCTTACATTATTAAAACCTGCCTACATCAGATCTTCTTCCTATGAGAGGACCCTACCCTTATAATACGCACGAGTATACATTTTCTTTCAACTCTCTTTTTCTTTACCATTGCCCCATCCACTGAGCAATATCCAGATACTGAAGAATAATACTCCAGACAATACTACTCAAAAGGACAAGACCCATTATACGCACTGTCGTATAACGATATCCAAACTCTACGCGAGAAAGAGTATATTTAATTATACCAATAAGAACAGTGGTCGTCAGTAACCAAAGAAGAGGTACAGCCATCCATACGTCCTCAAACATGGTTTCGCTCTGATATATTTGAATATCACCGTCATGGTCAATAAACCTAAAGATAATCATTGCGATAAATAACCCTCCGAACATAATAGAGAGTATGACACAGCACCACAACAAAAAATTTTTCGCCAAAAAATACCATCGAGGGTAAGGCAATACTCCTCGCGCCCTAATTTCTTTCATGATCTTTTTTGGTAACTCCTGTTTCATATATGCATGCCCTTTAAAATCATAGCCTTTTTTAGTATACCCTTTCCCCTATTCATACGAACAGCAACGGTGCCTGCCGGAATTTTCAGGATATCAGATATTTCATCATAAGACTTGTCTTCAAAAAATTTTAACATAAGTACATCCTGATACTTACTGTCCATAGTTGCCAGCGCATCATTCAAGTGCTTCATGTTGATTTCTCGATCTACTTCTTTGATAATATCTCCCTCATAAATAATGTTGTCAAAAATACTGAGTTCTTCTTTCGTCCATACGTGCAACGGTCGAACACTTTTCTTCCTAAAAAAACTCACTGTTTCATTATGAGCACAACGGTATATCCACGATGAAAACTTGAGACGCTCATCGTACATATTCATATTCATATATATCTTAAGAAATATATCCTGAAGAAGATCGTTGACGTCTTCGTCGTTTCGACACCCGAGCCGAATAATATACCTTCGTAGAGGGGCTTGGTAGCGCTCCACAATAACTGAAAAGACTTGCGGGTCCCGCAATGCCTGTGTGACGAGTTCTTGATCAGATACGGTAATCATTCCACAAAAAAAATTGATGTTCGTTTGGTAATAATACCCAAGTTTACACGAAAATAAAAGAGGGGTACTCTAAAGGAAGCCGACTCTACCGGCACGTTTTTTAACATAATCCTAGGAGACTCATCATGGCAACAACGCCCCGTTCCCAAGATTCGCTCGAAAAACTCTCTGAAACGCGCTGGCTCTTGGCCTATGCAAGCGACATCACTGTCGTTGTCATCGCCATGACCATTGGAGTCACTACCTGGCAAAGACTTTCCGGTCCTGAATTATGGATCACACTGTTTTTTTGCGTTTTCGTCATCGGCACAAGACAACATGGACTCGGTGTTCTCGGGCACGATGGTGCCCATGGGCTCATCTCACGCAACCGTCGGGTCAACAACATCCTCACCAACATGGCACTGCTCCCGCTCGGGGCGCTGTCCGAAGGATACAGACCCTTCCACCTTAAACACCTTGCCACACAATATCTGGCACCACTGGGAGCATCATTCCTCACTCGAAAGGAGATTGCGCATACCTTTCTACAACCTATCCCGCTACGGAGAGCTCTACCCACTTCCAGAAAGGATTCCTTTCTGGCAAGTCTTCAGAAACCTCACCCAGGTAAACTCACCTCGGTGAACATACCCACCACTCGGCCGCTCGCCTGGTGGTTTTTTCTTTGTCCCTCATTTTTCTCAAAAAAATCCTCCTGATTTCTCAGGAGGATTTTATAAAAACGACTCATTTTGATAATTATCGCTCGTGAACGTAATAGGTAACACTCACCTCAACTACCAACGTAAGATTACCAGCACTCAGTGATGCCGTTCCTGCTGGAGAAGACAGTGTTCCACCTGGCGTCGCCGACCCTGAGCTATAGGAACCCGGAGTAGGTGTATTAGAACCCGGAGTAGTAATCATACCCTCATACCATGTCCCCACACCCTTCAGTCGCACAGAAGCAGCATCGGCAGCTGCTCTGGCTTTGTTACGAGCGTCTTTCATAGCCAAAAGGCGGGCGTCTTGTTTGGCTTTTTCTAGGTTTGAAACAAACAGTCGAGCCTCACCAATCTGATTAGCCCCGGCTTTCGAGGCAGCAGAAAGCACAGTATCAATCATCATGGTGTTTTCATCAATCCCTGAAATACGCACGGTAATCTGTTGTGAAGAGGTATATCCAATGATTTCTGGCGTGTCGACACTCTGCTTACCATTGATATCATAGCTCGGTATGGCATCCTTATAGCGTGGATTGACGGCATAGCCAGTCAATTGATAGCTTTCTGGAAGAACCCCTACTTCCTGGATAGCCTTTTCTACTGCGGCCATCTTCTCGCTTGTGACTCGAATAGCTTCTTCCGAAGTTGGAGCGCTAATAGTGAGTACACCAAGATTCACCTCGGCCGTATCTGCTTTCATTGGCACCTCCACATGACCAGTGACCTGAATGGCATCGTTATTCGTATCAAAAAACATATCTCTGGCAACTGCCAGGCTCAGAACACCAGCTACCGCGATAATCAAAACGATCTTCACCACTATTCCAGAACACCCCTTCCGTGATGATCCACAACGTTCCCCTGCACTACACCCGCACCCCCCGTGTTCTGGTTCCATATCATGCACACATTAAACAATTATTTATGTTTTTATTGTATAGGTAAAAGTCTGGAAAGTCTATACACTGCACTCCCCTATTGCTCCTCCCTTATGTTAAGAGGTGGGAGAATAAAAAAGAGGAAAACTTTCACGCTACGCGACCTTAGATTCAATATCAGTAATGGCCTGAGAGTTAAAACCCCGAGCAACCAGCCAAATGCCCAGAGAAAACTCAAAGAGGGCGACCGGGACCGCAGACAGGGCCGCTAAGGGATCAAGTCGCCCGATAAGACCGAACATGATGGCGAGGTAACCAGCAATAAGCACGGGACCACCAATGATACCTATGACAGAAAGTGCTCGCGGTACCAGGCGTGACCGATAGAGGAGGGTTCCTAAAAGGAAGTCGCAGATGGCTGGCATGAAACTTTGTCCAAGGAGAAAGATGCGGTCATAGAGAGCCACGAGAGCATGACTGACAGGCAGAGTGTCTACCCCTGCCCCAGCCTGTCGCAAGGTCACGATTGATAATAAAAAAGCTACACCAACAAAGATAGTGCTTGATTCCAGGATTCGTGCAGCAACAAGACCCAGAGCAAAACTTTCGCTCTGCTTCTTGAGAACCGGAAAAAGCACAACGGCGGTACCAATACTAGCAAGAGCCACAATAATCTCCAAGATGCCAGCAAAGATGGTTGTGGTGTCCGGACCAGCGCCGAGGATATACCCAGCACTCTTTACCGGCCCATAGAGAGCGATGGTTGGAATCGAGGCAAAGGTAAGTAAGTAAAGAACTCCTGTCGTCAGTGATACTTTTCTGTATGAATTCATTATGTTGGTATTATTATACTATTTGAACTGCACACTACATCCTGAAAAATAGAGATTTCTTTGAACTTATATCTTGATTTCCTAGAGTCAGTTGTTGCTATCGCACTGATACCGAAGCACAACACCACCGTTTGAGAGTGATTTAGCTTCAAGGAGACCTAGTTTGTTTGCAGCGGTTTGATCGGAAAACAATCGTCGCCCCCTCCCAAGGATAATCGGTGCGACACAAAGGCGCATCTCATCAAGCAAACCTGCTTTCATCAACGACTCACAGAGATTGGCGCTACCAAAAATATACATGGGACCATCGCCCTCTTGTTTCATTCTTGATAACTCTTTGACCGCATCCCGAACGATAGCCGTATTGTTCCACTCTGCTATTTCTAGAGTTGGGGAACAAACAATTTTTGCGATTGTATTCATGATGGTTGCTACCGCCGGATCACTTGCCTCAGCGTTCGGCCAATAATCGGCCATGCCTCTATACGTCTTTTCACCAAAAACGAGCATATCAGCTTCGTGTAACTGCTCCAGACTCAATGCCTCAAGCTCTGGTCCCCATACGAGATTATGAAAAGAAAGGTCCCATGGTTTCTCACCCTCAAAGAAACCATCAAGCGTCACGACATTCCACATGATAATTTTTCTCATATATTTTATATAGTAGCTTCTGGGTATGATTCTGTGTATGTTTCACCTTGTGCCCCACCGTATACTACTACCCTTTTTTCAAAATCAATATCATACCACAACACTCCGGCATTCCAAGCACTCTCTAGAAATTCCGAGAATGTACTTCCTCCTGCCTGATCGGTGCAAATCGTTTTCATAAGCGCCGCTTCATCAAAGAGAGGAGCCTTTGCTACTCCATCAACGAGTGACTTTCCCTGTTGAACTACTACCCCCTTTTCCATAAAATAGACACTTTGACACACAGGAAGTGTCCAGGTATTTCTTTTTACTCCGGCCCGACGAAGCATTTCTGCTAAGTAAGGAAATCCACCAATCTTTGGACGATTTTTTATTGCTTCCTGTTGAGCTGTTTGAAGTCTCTCTATGAGGATGTCCATACTTTTATGAAAAAATGTATATTCCTTTAAGATTTTACTTTTATTCAGTATACCAGACTCAGGACTACTGCTTTTGGTACAAAAAATGAGGCTTTATTAAGCCTCAAATTTCATTGCTCGCTTAGCAGGACATTTACCCGCCTATGGAGGGAACATTTAAATGGGAAAAGGCTTTCCCTGATCCTGTGGTTGTTTTAGCTCAAACAAAACAACTTATTAGCTCATTTCCATATCGAGAGCCAGACACCAAGATAATGTACTACAACATACAGAAAAAAGAGGTACCCGAGGACTCCTGCGACGAGAGTGAGCATCACGTAATTAACAATCTCGTTGCGACGACGCTTCACTTGATCAAGTGTGCATATTCCCTTCTGCCGATAGAGGTAATATACCAACGAAACCGTAAGAGTCATGATTCCGATACCACGGAATACCCATTTGTATTCCCCATAGAAAGTATCAGCCAGTGATGAAGCAAAACTCACCGATGAGATCCCAAGAAGCACAAGGATGACTGGCGAGAGACAACAAAGCGACGCCAATACAACTGGCACACCACTTATTCTCAGGATTTCTCGAAACCTATTCATATGGGTAGCAATTATGCTATTTAATACTCACGCTCCCTAAATAATCTCTATACCCTTCTTTCTCCATATTTTCCCGCGGAATGAAGCGTAGGGCGGCAGAATTCATACAATAGCGCATCCCTCCGTGCTCGCTCGGTCCATCAGTAAACACGTGGCCCAAATGGTTATCTCCATAGCGACTTCGAATTTCTGTCCGATCACCAAAAAATCCCTTGTCTACTTTTTCCACAATATACTGACTATCGATCGGTTTGACGAAGCTCGGCCAACCGGTACCGCTGTCATATTTATCTGAGGACGAGTAGAGGGGCTCGCCACTGACAATATCCACATAGATGCCTGCCGCGCGATTGTCATTATAGGCGTTTTGAAATGGTCTCTCCGTGCCATCGTTCTGAGTGACATCATACTGGATATCCGTCAATTTTACCTTCAACTCAGCATTGCTTGGCTTCACATAGCGTGAAAAATCAAGATCCTGTTCCGGTACGCCCTTCTCCGCTGTCACAGACTGAGAGACATTTTTCTGCACAGTTATTCCTTTTCCAACGAGCTCTTCCCAACTCTTTGTACCAAAATGTTTTTTCAAGAAGGTGTCACGACCACTCGACTCCCGATAGGCGCAGTATTTGACCGTGCTGTTCTCAGCATAATTCTGATGATACTCTTCTGCGGTGTAAAAATTTTTGTATGGCAAAACTCTGACAGCCACGGACTTATCCAACACTGCGGCATCATCCAATTCCTGGATGGCTTTCTCGACAACAAGACGCTCCTCCTCCGTACCATAAAATATCACTGCCTGATAACTTTCTCCGCGATCATAGAATTGTCCTCCTGCATCCGTGGGGTCGATATGCATCAGATGGTAACGCACAAGATTTTCGTAAGTCGTAATTTTCCCATCATAATATATTTCTACCGCTTCCCGGTGGCCACTCTTCTCACTCGTCACATCGCTATACGTCGGATTGACGATACTACCCCCCGCGTAACCCGAAATGACTTCCGCCACCCCGGTCGCTTTCTGCAAATCAGACTCAGTACACCAGAAACACCCTCCGGCGAAGTACGCCCGCTTATACTGTGCCAATTCCGCCTGTGTCTTTTTCATATGCTTTTCTGTATTCTTTTCCAAACAACTCTGCTTGGGAACACTCGGTATCTTAATATTCTCCACACTTCTTTTGAGATTCCCGATGCCCCTACTGATATCCGTTATACGTGTATCCATATTGCCGACGCCCCTCTTATACTCCGTATACCAGCTACCACCGATGACAATCATCACCAGCCCTGCCATGACGAATGATATCGCGTGTGCTCTTTTCATATATTTTCTGTATCCGTTAAATTTTTTCTCAGGAAAAAGTAAACGCGTACGCCACAGTACCTGGTGTTTCAAATTCTAAGCGAAGCATATGCTGACCGGCCGCCTCTTTCAAATCAAGTAATTCATATAGACGGTCCTGATCGACCGTGACCCTGCCGTTTTTCACATCCTTACCGGAAAAGACACTCTCAACAAGTCTGCCATCCAAAAATATTTTCACGGTTCCTGAGAGACCGACAGTAGACGGCGCCATCACGAGGAATACTTTTTTACCCTCAAAATGAAGCGTCAGGTCGGCATTATTTGATGCCAGAGCTCTCTCGGGCATCACCGTCCAGGTTCCGCTCAAGGCAAGGGTGTCTTTCTGAAGGCTCACTGGAGCAGTAAACATTTGTGCCGCCCCTGTTATTTTTTCCGGTGACACAAATCGTTCCATGCGATCACTCCCCAGGTATGTTTCTGGGGTTTTTTGACTACTTGATGTTTCCACCTCGATAGTCGAGATACCGGCTGTCACACGTTGACCCGCTTCTTTCAAAAGCTCCTGTATAGCTTTTTCTGTTTCTGCATACGCGCCTTCACCAAAGTGGTATTGTCGAATGTTTCCCTCTGCATCGATGAGATAGTGCGCCGGCCAATAGCGGTTATTATATGCCTGCCACGTCCCATAATCATTGTCTTGTGCCACCGGATACTTGATCTTGTGACGCTCTATCGCCTCGAGGACATTGGAGGTTTTCTTCTCGAATTCGAATTCCGGCGTATGCACCCCGACTATCACCAATCCCTGATCTTTGTATTTTTCATACCAACTGACCAAATATGGCAGTGTCCGGATACAGTTGATACAGCTGTATGTCCAAAAATCCACCAGCACCACTTTGCCACGCAAACCTTCCAGAGTCAGAGGGGTATCGGTATTCAACCACTTCGCGATGCCGACGAACTCGGGTGCCGGCCCATAGCTTGGTAGCCCGCTCTTGGCCGCCTGCGCGGTCGGCTGCGTCTCGAGAAACCCGCCCTCGCGTTTCGTGTTCTTGAGCTCGTCAAGTTTCTGTTTCACGGTGTCATTCTTTTCAAACCGGTTGATGAAATTCTCATAAACGGGAAATGTGTCCAGAAGCTTCGTCTGCAACGTCCTATCATATCCCGTGTAAATAGCCAGTGCCGCGAGAATCATAATCACTCCGAACACCTGCTGGATACGCTTGGTATATCTGGAAAAAAATCTTGTCTTCGTCAGTATCTTCTGTCCCAATACTGCTAACACGAAGAGTGGCAGCGCCACCCCGGCGACGAACGCGAGCGTAATCAGTACCACTTGAAAACTTACAGCTTGAGTTGCTGCGAGAGTAGCGATCGTCGCTAAGATCGGTCCAGCGCAAGGCGACCACACGAGGCCCAAGGCAAAGCCAGTAATGAAACCACTCCAAAAACCAGTCCCCGAATTGCTTGTAAACCGTCCGCCAAGAGAAGCAAGTCGACTAACCGCTCCCTCCAGTCGTGCCCCTAAAGCTGGGATAATAAGGGTCAGTCCCAAAAGAGCTATCACAAGGACGGCAAGCAGGCGCAAAACCTCAGGGTCGAAAGGGATAATCTGAATTACAAAGGCCAGGGCAAGAGTTGCCAGCATGAAACTCACCGCCAAGCCCGCTACGATTCCCAAAGGCTTCCGCTCCCCGCCGGTCGCCCCTGCCGATAACACAATAGGGAGTATCGGCCAGATACATGGCGCAAAGATAGTAACAACTCCGGAAAGAAATGCGAAAAAAATAAGAAGCAACATAAGAATATTTTTTAAAAATAGGGCCAAGAGGAGTGGCTCTGCAGAACCACCCCGGCTTCGCCATACTTACTTCACTTGCTTTACAAGGTCGCTCAACCCTTCACTACCGGACCATTTGGCAATCATCGTTCCCATGACATCTACTTGCACCAGCGTGTGCTGATACGTGACCCCATACTGTTTCTTCAAATCGACATACTTATCATAATCAACATCGAGAATGAGTACATTCTCTGGAATCTGACTCAGGTTCGCTTTGATGTTAGCGTCCAGAGCACGACAGGTCGGACACCACGATGCGCGAAAGAACAACACAACTTTCCCCTCTTTAGCGAAAGCAATCTTTGATGCGTCATATGGGACATACTGTCCCCCTTTGACCATCATCACATCGTCCTGCTTCACCATAGCATCTTCTTTGGCCATTGTTTCTGCTTTCTTTTCCATCATAGCCTCAGGTTGCTTCATAGCCGATTCCTTTTCCATCATGGCCTTTTTTTCCATGGCGGTTTTTTCCATCGCCACTTTTTTAGCCATGGCTTTTTCCTCCATCATAGCCTGGTTTTTCGTAGCCTGCTGATTGGATGTATACCACCAACCACCGAGAACAACGAGCCCTCCTAACACTACCACTCCTAGTATTACTTTGTTCATATTTGTTTCACCTCCTTTCATATTTATAATGTATTACTTTATACCATATTTTAGTGACGTTTCTCTGCATACCATCGACCAATAATTTTTGCCAGAACCATACTCGTAAGCACCGATGGCAACCATGGATCAATCTTATGTGAAAATGCTTGTACAATAATCCCAGTAAGAAGTACTGCCCCGCCGGTTGTATAAGCAAAACGGGTACCAATGAAGCGATGGAGTTGCTCGCGCTCATCCACAGCGATTTCTCTCCAAAGAAACATGGCAAAAATAGCGAACAGCGCCACGATGAGGCCAAGGAGTGTCATATGAAAAGCATCCGTCATCCAAAAACCAAACGGATTAGCAAACCAAATAAGAAAGATGACGAGAAATACCGCTACAACTGTTTCCGAAAAAATCTTCGACATCATACTCATGACTTTTTAATGGTGAATATTTTCTCTATTGGTATACAAAAAAACTGAGCGATTTTCATCGCCAGTAAAACGGATGGAGTGTAGTTCCCCTTCTCAAGTGCGATAATAGTCTGTCGTGTAACATTCACAGCCAGAGCCAGTTCTTCTTGCGTCAGCCCTCGGAACTTCCTTAAGTTTTCTATACTATTTTCAACTATTTCCTGCATACAATATGTAAAACTGACTTTACATTTCTATTGTAATGTATCCCCATGATATGTCAAGTTTACTTTACATATTCCTCAAGGAGTTTAAATCTCTCTTTAAAAATAGGGCTCGCGCCGGAGAGCTTTTATTGACTGATTTTAGCTGAATTGAACAATACTCCAAACTGCTGACACCAGACCATGGCGTATGGATACTCGGCGAGACGAGTGCCCTCAGGGATTTCATAATTCACACTACCTTCCGTCGCCTTTACCTCGCCAAGACTTACATATTCTTTGGCCGTCAGATCCTTAGCAAGATAGATGTAAAGATCTGGACCATTAATAGTTTTGAAGTTTTCATAACGTAAATACTTTTTACCATCAACTTCCACTACCCGTACTGTTCCCGATGCTGGGTGACCAGCTGTACCAATAACCTCATCCTTCTGAAGATTTTCTGTAACAGAAATTGGTTGACCAGACCTTGCCACTGGAAGAGGTTCGTCTACTTTTAACGTTCGAAATAAAGGTGATATACCATAGTAACCGCCTACAAGAACAACTACAACAATCACCACAATACCTATTTTTTTGAAATTCATATTTTCTTTTGTAATGTTATCTATTTAAAAGTATACCAGGTTCTAACCTACTGCTTATAGGGTATAAAAAACAGGGCCTTGGTAAGCCTCATTTTTAACTGCTCCCTCTAGTGAACAAACTTACCTACCCGACCGGGTCATTCAGGCGGGGAACTTTGGATTGGGGAAGTGTGCGGAAGATGGTAGAGGAAATAGAAAGCACTTTGGTATAAAAAAGCCGATATTTACTTTTGTAGCTCCTTTGTAAATAGAATATTAAGAAAGAGGCTTTATTAAGCCTCTTTCTTAATGGTGCTCCGCATCGTGAAGGACGTTAGGACCGTGATACGGCAACAGGAGAGATTGGCATGTATACCCGACTTAAGAGCTCTTTAAATTTTGAGAAGCTGTCTAGCAATAAACTGCTTATTTGGACTTCTGTGATGTTCAAGTGCGTCAATGTATTCTTCCGGAGTAAAGAAACAAAGAGTTCGGATGTCCTCGTCCTGATTTTTCTCAAACCTTTTTTGCAGCTCTCCTGAGGAAACATTCAAGATAACTTCGAAGTAAAAAGCTACATTTATTCTAGCCTCCAAATAGACCGCTTTCAAAAAACATTCCTGCGTGTCCCTCACTTCAATCCCCGCTTCCTCTTCCAATTCATCATAGAAACTCCTGAAGATGTCATTCCCTGAAGCAAAGGGAATATTTGTTTCCATAATCCCCCCTATCAAATCCACTATATTCTCATTCATAGACTTTCCCCAGAGTTCAGCCATAACATACAAACCATCAGAGGTTTTTACCGTCGCCGTCGAAAAACAGCCCTTACGGTAGTGTTCCTCAGAAAGCCCAAAGTATTCAGGAATCGCTATCAATCCATCCCTCACCTTGTATTCAAAGGTTCCAAAATCCACTACTACCTTTCCGTCCTGTTCTTGGATTGAGTTCAGTCGATATGAAATACCGTTGTAGCAATTTTTTCCATCTTCATCAGCCTTCTTTTTTTTCGCCTCCCAAAGAGCGTCTAGTTGCCCTTCAATAGCAGGGTCTACTTTTCGCGTAGATTCGTTTACCGAAACCACAAAGTCTGCAGGTGAATACTTTCCGCTTAGCAGTATCCGAGGTAATTTCATAACAATATAGGCAAGAGATAATTAGATACAGTATACCAGGTTCTAATGTTCTCTTGTTGGTATAAAAAATGAGGCTTTAGTAAGCCTCAAATTTAGTTGCTCCGCAAAAGACACTCCTACCTTGGCAGCGAGTTTAGTCTGAGTGAGTCCCGAGAGATCTTGAATAATTTTCAGCTTTTCTTATGTGGTCATAATACCAGTACACTAAATTTTATAAAGTTTTTCAATAATATATATATTTATATAGTTACAATTATACCCAAGATAACAAAAAACAAGGCCTGTAAAAGCCTTGTTTTTAGCTGCTCCACCTATTGGGTACCGAGTCATTCTCCGGATGAAATTGTTGAAAGATAGTGCTGCACCGATTCATCAAATTTTTGGCTTGCTCCTAATTCATACATCAACGCTTCTGATGGAGCCCCTTCATTTGAGTCATTTAGAGGTAGAAAGTACGCACGGAAAACTTCTCCCTGAGAATACTCATCGCTTTCTATTTGTTTAAAAGTGATGGTGTCAAACAAGTTATCACCGATCTTCGTCTGTGAGTATGTTCCCTGTTTTTTCCAATCGTTAACCAAAGATTCCTTTACGGATGGGGTAACTGTAAAAATATCGAGACGGTTGTAAGGAATATCACTTACGGCAATAGCGCCCTCTCCAATGCTAGCAAAGAGGTTTTGGGAATATCTTACTCCCCCTTCTTTTATTACTTCTTTATCATTAATTGGATCAGTAAGATATCCATTCCAATATTCACTCCAATCACGAGGGATCTCACCATTCAAAAAAGCGTTCTTATATGTGACTGCAGGAGGAGCGGTTTCCTGAGGGTCAGAATTTGTGGGCATGCCAACAGGATCCACTAGCTCAACGCGCTCAATTTGTTTGCTTTTTGTCCCTAAGAAAAAGGACAAGGCCGCCGTACTAAAGATTGCAACGAGTAAGATAATTATTTTTGCCCAATGTATTGGTTGATTCATATTTTTTTTGATAAATAACTTTTGTAGTATAGCATTCAATTTCACATTTGGGTAACAAAAACAAGTCTCATATAAGCCTTGTTTTTAGCTGCTCCGCATCGTGAAGGACGTTAGAACCGTGATACGGAAACAAGAATATTTGCATATTCCAGTAATAGAGTCCATCTAAAGAAATTCTACCCCCTAGTGAGCATTGCTATGAGATTCTTATAAGTGCCTTCAATATCCCCTTCTACTGACTCGACAATTCTCGTATGAGGTCGTTTAGAAACTAAAGTCATCATGCCATCATACATCTCCGCCAGCTTTTTTTCCTTTCCCCCTGTAGTGACGAGTCCTCCTGGACGAAAACCGTCTGCATCCCCCTCGGCCTTCCCTCTTTCGATAAACCTTCTGATCGAATCTTCTTTGGAAGTTGAAAGAAGTATTTCATAGAAATCTGCTCCACATTCTTCGGCAATGCTTTCTAAACTTTCAAGAGGCTCAGACTGAGTAAAGATTTGTGAAATAACCACATCATACCCCTCTTTCAAATGTACTCGTGCCATTTCACCTGCCATTTTTTTAGCCAATGGTCCTGAAATTTCTTTCTCTTCTCGATAGTTGCTCATCCATCTTCTTACTTCATCAACATCTAATTTTAAGGTAAGCGGATGCTCCGCTGCATATCGTTCTGCCAAAGTAGATTTCCCTACTCCGAGAGCACCATTTAAAATAATCAGTTTTGATTTCATGTTTGTATTCCTCTTAGCCCTTTATAAACCCCGCAACCACTTGAGCTACTTCTACAGGTGAAATATCAGAAGTCTCAATTATCTTACAGCCACGTTCTTCACAGCTCTTTCGTAAGAGGGAAGACACATAAATGTTATCAGTCAGGAACTTCTCTACGCTCTTTCCCGTTGTTCGCTCTAGTTCTTTCAAAGATTCTTCTGTTTGGTAGCGTCCTCTCAGTCTTTTTTCCAGTGATGCTGCATTTACATCAAGCAATATAATTTCAGCTCTCTCCCCAATCTCTTCAGGTTTCGAAAATCCGCAAATAACGGTAGAGATTCCTCTTCGTTTATTTTCCTCTCCACGACTAATCCAATAGTTCGTCTCGCTAATACGCCAATTCTTATCCGCTTTGTCAGGAACCCCTCTTTCATCAAAATCGTGAAGCTCAAAAGACTTCTGTGGCAAAAGAGTTACTAAATGGGAAAGAAGAGTAGTCTTGCCTACTCCATTGGCTCCGATAACAAAATAGATTTTTGGTAACATAGTATCTTCAGTATACCAGGTTCTAACCTACTCCTTGGGGTATAAAAAATGAAGCTTTAGTAAGCCTCAAATTTCATTGCTCCCTCTAGTGGATGTCTTTAGAACTCTAGATTGGGGAAGTATTAAGAAAAGTATGAAAGATATTGAGATGGTTTTGGTATAAAAAGAGTCTGAGGCCGCTGGGTGATACCATGCGGCCTCGAAGTCACGGCGACACTGCGGCGACAACGGCCCTGAGAGCCAGAACGACTTCGTGAGCCGTCGGCTTACCGGGTACAGCACCGTCAGGAATCAGATTCTTGTGCACGTCATAGCCGAGACGACCGCCCGTACCAACGATGATGAGTGCCTTGCCGCAGGGCAATACGACGCCACTGCCACCGGGGAACGTAAAGGGATCGTAATGTTTCAATACCTTTGCATCACCTGTATACTGCGGTGTTTAACCACAAAGCTATGGCATATACCCAGAACCCACAGGTACCAAA
>JAYUDH010000033.1:0-5488 GCA_043739895.1 Candidatus Moraniibacteriota bacterium | reverse complement strand
CTGTTACCGACAGGCTCATGAGAAATGTGACCCACCTAGACGTCGCGGCTGGCCGATGTCACATCGGGAGTTCAGAAAAGAAAAGTATTCTTGTTCTTCAAGATTTATTAAGAAAGTAAAAAGAAATGCTCATTGACCAAAGGGGGTTTTTCTGGAACAATGAGGTGAACTAACGCATACCATTATGAGTCTCAAAGTTGGCATTGTCGGGTTACCAAACGTGGGGAAATCAACCCTCTTTAAGGCGTTGACCCGTAAGTCAGTCGATATCAGTAACTACCCATTTTGTACTATCGAACCAAACGTCGGTATCGTGGAGGTGCCTGATGAGCGCTTGGCTCAATTGTCAAAACTGTCCGGCAGCAAAAAAATTATTCCAGCGGTGATTGAATTTGTTGATATTGCTGGCTTGGTCAAGGGAGCAAGCGAAGGGGAGGGCCTCGGGAATAAATTTTTGCAAAATATTCGTGAAGTTGATGCCATCGTCGAAGTGGTACGGGTGTTTCAGAATCCCGATATTATTCATGTCCACAATACGATTGATCCGGTCAATGATATCGAAGTGATCAATACCGAGCTCATCTTGGCTGATCTAGAAACTGTTACCAAGCGTAAACTGAAAACGACGAAAGAGGCACGAGCGGGGAAAAAAGAAGCAGTGACAGAAATGGCCATCCTCGAGAAGTTGGAAGCAGAGTTTCAGGCCGCGCGTTTACCTCATGCGTTGATCGCCGAACTGTCGCCAGAAGAAAAGAAAATAGTGAAGGAATTGCAACTTCTGACGACCAAACCTTTTCTGTATGTTTATAATGTTTCTGATATCGAGCGTGCGCTGGCACCTGAGCTTGAAGCTCGAGCGCATGTCAAACTTGATATTAAGATTGAGGAAGAATTGATCGAAATGTCGGCCGAAGATATTGCGGAAATGGGACTGGTCTCGCACTTAGGTGACTTAGCTCGCAAGGCCTATGCACTATTAGGACTCATGACATATTTTACGACTGGTGTTGAAGAGACGCGCGCCTGGACGATTCCGGTTGGTTCATCCGCTCCCCAGGCTGGTGCCGCTATCCATGGTGATTTTGAAGAAAAGTTTATCCGTGCGGAAATTATTCACTATATGAAACTCCTGGAAGCTGGTTCTTGGAGTGCGGCTCGTGACCAGGGGACGCTCCGTCTCGAGGGCCGTGACTATGTTGTCGAAGATGGCGACGTTATTATTTTCAAGATTTAGGAGATAGGAGTGGCATTTTCAGTTATTGACAGTCATTTTTGAGCACCTCATAATTGAGAGTGACTAGACCTAATTTTATTTCAGTACGAGTATGTCCAAACAAATAGCATACGGTGAACAAGCTCGCAAAAAAATGAAAGCCGGCATTGATCAGGTGGCGGACGCGGTCAAAGTGACCCTCGGTCCCAAGGGACGCAATGTTATTTTAGGGAAGAGTTATGGCGGACCAACCATTACCAATGATGGTGTCTCTATCGCCAAAGAAATTGTTCTGAAGGACGCTTTGGAAAACCTCGGTGCCCAATTGATCAAACAAGTGGCAGAAAAAACCAACGACGTGGCAGGGGATGGAACAACGACTGCGACAGTTATTACTCAGGCCTTGGTACGCGATGGACTGCGCTCGGTTGAGGCTGGGGTAAACCCAGTCAATATTCGTCGCGGTATGGAACAGGCCAAGGATGATTTGATTGTGGCATTGAAACAGGGCCGCAAAGAAATTCATTCAAAAAAAGAAGTTGCCCAGGTAGCCACTATTTCTGCCGAATCAGCGGAGATGGGACAGCTCATTGCCGACGTCATGGATACGGTAGGAAAAGACGGTGTGGTGACGACAGAGGAATCACAAACCTTCGGATTATCGAGTGAGATCGTTGAGGGAATGAACTTTGATAAAGGATATATCTCGCCATACTTTATGACGAATACCGAGGATCAGGTAGCGGTCCTTTCGAGTCCGGCTATCCTTATTACCGATAAAAAGATTTCTGCTATGGCAGAGATCGTTCCTCTTTTAAATGAGCTCGCCAAGTCGGGCAAGAAAGATGTCGTCATTATTGCTGAGGATGTCGAGGGTGAGGCCCTGGCGACGTTGGTGGTCAATAAGATCCGAGGCGTGCTCCATGTACTTGCCATCAAAGCGCCAGAATACGGTGAGACGCGGAAGGCAGTTCTCGAAGACATAGCGCTCCTTACGGGGGCCCAGGTGATTTCGGGAGACAAAGGTATGAAGCTCGAGACCGCGACGCTCGCTATGCTCGGGACAGCGCAAAAGGTGATCGCCACAAAAGACGATACAACTATTGTTGGTGGTAAAGGAAAGAAAAAGGCTCTTGAGAATCGAGTAACGGAAATCAAGGCGCTTATTGCCAAGGTAAAAAATGAGTATGACCGAGAAAAACTGCAAAAACGCATGGCCAAACTCTCTGGCGGTGTAGCCGTCATTCGTGTTGGGGCAGCAACCGAAACCGAGCTCACCTACATGAAACACAAAATGGAGGATGCGGTGGCAGCGACGAAGGCCGCTATCGAAGAGGGGATTGTAGCAGGCGGAGGCACGGCATTGGTAAAGTCTTCAGCCAAAGTACTCCAGGCCTTCAAAAAGCACGTTGCTTTTACTGATCCAAAACTCTCTGAATTTAAGGCGGGGTATATGACGGTACTCTCGGCAGTGAATGAACCACTGATGCAGATCGTGAAAAACGCCGGAGAGATGGAGCAAGTCGTCTTTGATGCGGTGGTATCAAACAAAAACGTCTACAGTGGGTATAACGTGCTCTTGGGAACGTACGAAGAGAATATGATTACTGTCGGTATCATCGATCCACTCAAGGTCACGCGGACCGCACTGGAAAACGCGGTGTCAGTGGCAGCACTCCTCCTCACAACAGAGGCGGCGATTGTCGAAGAAGAAAAAGAATCAAACGGTACGCCGAGCATGTCTGGTATGGAAGGAATGATGTAGGGTTTTTTCTTAGGAGATCATAAAAGAGGCTTTTTAAAGCCTCTTTTATTGTTTCTCTAGCCAAAAACTATCGAGAGGATGTATAGTAAAAATGTTTTGAGGAAACAGCCTCAGACCTGTCTCACTTGTATAAGTAAGTCTTCTACGAGAGGAGTAGCGTGATGGCCATTGAAGATCTGCCCGATACGGCACTGTTTCAAAAGGTACGGATTCCGCTCAGCGATTTTGTTGTTTTGCCAGAGTCGTTACCGGGAAAAGGTGATGCCAAGGGAGTGATACCACTCGAACATCCGTCGGCACATTTCCGTTCCTGCCAAGGTTTCTATCTTTGGAGCAGTTTCTATGAGCGGTTCCATGCCAGACTGAAACCACGCCCGCTAAAGCCAAGCGAGAGCTTTCTATTCGTGTGGACCCTGAAGAAGTCCTGTGTGTGGAACGTTGCACAGCATCACTTCGAAGGGAAGAATCAGCCGGTGCCCTGGTGGGTCATCCGACCATTTCTGGCCTATGCCACCTCTGGAAACCAGCGAACACTCCTGGTATCTGAGTACGAAGCACCCTTCTTCATGGAGGCCAAGGAGGAGGAAGGACAGTCATTCCGGGAGATAGTTTCTCTGTCGCTTCATTTTGGAGCTATCCACTCCGAGTGGCGCTTACAGCTACTTGCTCCCGAGAAAGACTACCGGTGCCATGAGGGACAATCATTTCTCTCGGTCGCCTAGTCACCCCACCCTCATCGCAGGGAGGGTTTTTTCTTTTTCTGACTGGTCTCCTATGCTATACTGGAAAAAAATACCGAGACAAAAATATGCGCATTGAATTAAAACAACTGGAACAGTTTTTGCTGGATTCCAATTTGATATCTCAGGAAAAATTGGCAGAAGTAGTGGCGCTCGCCAAAAAAGAGAATAAAGATTTAGGCGAACTTTTGCTCGAAAAAAATCTCGTTAAAGAGATTGAACTTCAGAAAACCTACGCCTATATTCTTGGTTTCCCGTTTGTTGATCTTTCGCGAGAGGCGGTACCGATCGAAATCTTGCAGATCGTGCCTGAGCTCATTGCCAAGAAGTACAACATTGTTTCTTTTGAGAAGAGTGGTGCCGATTTGAAAGTGGCCATGCTCAATCCAGAAGATTTACAGACTATTGATTTCATTAAGAAAAAAACAGGACTGAAAATTATTCCTTGTTTGACCAGTCGTGAGAGTATCCAGAGTGTTCTGCGACAGTACGGGAGAAGTCTCGAGGCGGAATTCGGAGACATTTTGACAGGGGATGTGAAGGCCGTCAAAAATGATGATGATAAGGACCTTGAACAGGTGGCGGCCGGATTGCCAGTCATCCGTGTCGTCGACACTCTCCTTAAGCATGCTATTTTACAGTCGGCGAGTGATATCCATATCGAACCAGAGGAAAAGGAAGTGCACGTCCGCTATCGCATCGATGGCGTACTCCATGACGCCATGACGCTCCCGAAGGACATTGCCGCCGGTATCGTGGCGCGTATCAAAGTCTTGTCGAACCTCAAGCTCGATGAACATCGATTACCACAGGACGGTCGCTTCAAAATTGAAAAAGATGATTACAAGATATCGTTTCGTGTTAGTATTTTGCCGGTTTTCGATGGCGAGAAAATTGTTATGCGTTTGCTCGATGAGTCTTCGAAAGGATTGACCCTGGAGAAGATGGGGTTGGTGGGGTCGGCACTCGAGACCGTGCACCGTGAAATCGGTAAGCCAAACGGTATGATCCTGGTGACCGGACCGACTGGTTCGGGAAAAACGACCACACTGTATACCGTCATGGATATTTTGAACACCCCTGACGTGAATATTTCTACGGTCGAAGATCCGGTAGAATACCGCATGCCGCGAGTGAACCAGACACAGGTGAGTCCTAAGCTCGGCATGACCTTTGCGGCGGCGCTCCGGGCGCTCCTCCGTCAGGATCCTGATATTATTATGGTGGGAGAAATTCGTGATCAGGAAACGCTCGAGATTGCCATGCATGCTGCTATGACGGGCCACCTCGTGCTTTCGACACTCCACACCAACTCAGCAGCCGCAACGTTACCGCGTATGCTCGATATGGGAGCGGAACCATTTCTCATTGCTTCAACGGTGAATGTTATCATCGCGCAACGGCTCATCCGTCGTCTCTGTCCAGAATGTCGCCAACCGTATACTCTCGAGAAGAAAGAGGTAGAGTCATTGGCGAAGTCTTATAATATTGAGAGTATTTTTGATTATCTTAAAAAAGCTCCAGAGAGTAAGAAATTTGTGGCTGATGCGAAAACGTGGGAAGAGGTGACGTTTTATAAACCAGTAGGATGTGATCAGTGCGGGGAAGAAGGCTATCGAGGACGTAACGGTATCTATGAAGTTTTGGCGATGGATACGGATATCCGAAAACTGGTGACCAAGCAAGCAACTTCCGAAGAGCTCGAGGACAAAGCGCGAGAGAATGGTATGGGGACCATGGTAGAAGATGGCTTTATAAAAATCGTCCAGG
>JAYUDH010000032.1:0-5576 GCA_043739895.1 Candidatus Moraniibacteriota bacterium | reverse complement strand
AAATCTGGCAGGTTTAAAAGGACGGCTCAAGCGCGTCTCGGGACTCAAAATAAAAACGACCGAACGTGGCATCCGCGTAGGGCGAAACCTCTTTGGAGGAGAGATCGAAGAAGAGATTGAGGAGCTCTCAGGAAAACGCGTCATCGGTAGCGTGGAAAAAGTAAAGCTCATTGGAAAAGATGGAAAAGAAGTGGAGGTGGAAGCAAAGATCGACACCGGTGCCGACTCAACCTCGATTGATATCGAACTCGCGAAGGAACTTGGGTTTGGTTCCGCTCTTCATTCGTTCGACACCAAGATTGCTGGGCGTGATGTTTTCAATGAGCTGTCTAAGGAGGAACGTGAGAAACTTTTTTCCGGCATTCCTGATCTCGCTGATACCCTGCCTGTAAAGTCGTCTCATGGGCATTCCTATCGCCCCGTCATTGCGGTGACACTCGTTATTGATTCCCTTCCTATCCCCGCAAAAGTTTCCTGTATCAATCGTTCGCACCTAACATATCCGGTCATCATCGGTCGTAAGCATCTCCGAAAATTTCTTATTGATATTAATAAATAATTCCATGCTCATTCTCACTGACAGAGCGACAGAGAAAATGATCCCTGATCTCAAAAGCGCCAACCCGCTTTTGACCATGATGGGTGATCATTCTTTTGTTTACGAACTGAGCAATTTCCAATCGATGGAATTTTTTATTGAAACCGGGAGTACAAAAATTCTCTACGGAAATAAATCATTAGCCGATTGTGAGGGCATGTACATAAAGCGTGCGGGGAAGTATCAATCGATCGCTACTTTGATCGCGCGTTTTCTCGAAAAAAGAGGTATCCCTTTTGTTGATACCTACCATGTTTATGGCTCTATAAACGGGAAACTCGCCCAGACATTTGTTCTTTCAGAAAATAATCTTCCCGTTCCAAAAACATACTTCTCTCCTGTATACGATCGCGAAAAACTTTTACGCGCCGCACAATTCTTAGGTTTTCCTATCGTCGCAAAAAAAATTCTCTCCAGTCGAGGGCGAGGAATTTTTCTTATTAAAACAGAAGACGAACTTCTCTTTCTATTAAATAGCTCTGACCACAGCAAGCTCGTCTTGCAAGAATACATTCCTAATGAATCTGATTTTCGCATCTTTATTACAGGCACTATCGTAGGAGCGCTCGAAGAACGAGTCCGTCAAGATAAAAAAGATTTTCGAAACAACGCAAGCTTAGGAGGAAAAGAAATCTACTCTGATCCTACTAAGATTCCTGTTGCACTCAAAGAGATGGCACTGGCGGCAGCGCACGTCCTCCATATTGAAGTGGCAGGAGTCGATATCGTTGTTTCTTCTGAAAATAAAAAAATGTATCTCTTCGAGGTCAATCGCTCTCCCGGATTTACTCCGGAAGATCCGAAGTCAACAGAAATTGTTTCTCTTTTCAACTACCTATGTCTCATAAAAAAATCCTCGTCTACTTTACCAAAAAAGAAGTAGCGGCTGATCCCTACGAGCACATGCCCGAGCGACGAGAAATCTATTGGTCAATCTTTCGTGAAGGAGTGGCACGTGGTTTTGATATGTATCTTGGAGTGAAGCCGACAGTCTATCACGGTGGCATGGAGTTTGAAAACGTCATGCTTTTTACTGGAGAACGATTTGAGCTAAAAGAAGAACGAATTCACTTCGATGCTATCTATGATCGTGGCCCAAAGAAAAATTTTCCTCCTGCGGACATTGACCATAAGACGCTCAATTCGCTCGCCTTTAAAAGGCTTGCCACTAACAAAGACGCGACCTACACTCTCCTCCATGAGCACATGCCCAAAACATTTCCCCTGGCGTCAGAAGATGATTTTCGAAAAGCCATAGCTCATTTTAAACCAGAGGAGATGGCTGTTTTTAAGCCTGTCGACAGCTTTGGGGGGAAAGGAGTCATCATCACTCAGGCAAAAAATCTCTCGTCCTCATTGGTGATCCCTGGAAGAAAATTTATTCTCCAAAAATTTGTTGATACCAGCCATGGGGTACCAGGGATTATTTCTGGGCATCATGATCTTCGTATCATTATTATCAATGGGGTACCCATCATGCTTCAGGCGCGTGAACCACAAGAAGGACAGCTTCTCGCCAACATAAGCCAAGGAGGACGCTGCTACGAATTTCCTTATAAAGAAAGTCCTCTTTCTATTCAGGCCATCGTGAGCCAAGTCCATCCTCACATTGACGCTCTCTTTTCTTCGCCTATGTACTCCATCGATTTCGGCATTGACACTGATGGAACCGCCTATATTTTTGAAATTAATGACCAAATTGGGCTCCGTGGCGCCATTACAGGAGAAAATAAAGAAAAATTTTGCAAAAACCTTATTGACGCTCTAGAAATAAGGGCCGATCTCTAGGATAATCATGATTCTAAGGTGAGCTGGCAGCCTTTCATTTTCTTTTGTTTCGTGCTATACAATAGAGATACCTATTCTCTTTTCCTATGAAATTTTTTCAAAAAAAACGGCAGGTCCCTGGCGAAAATAAGCCAAAAAGTCGTATTTGGAACATCCTTCTCAAGGGAGGTATGGCTCTTTTTGCTCTGGGGTTGGTTATCGCTATCGGAACCTTTGCATATATTGCCAAAGACCTTCCGAGCCCAAGCTCTGTCAATAAGCGCATTATCGTCGAATCCACCAAGATTTATGATCGCACTGGTGATCACTTACTCTACGAGGTACATGGGGAGGAGAAGCGTACGGTCATTCCCTTTTCTGACATGCCTGATGTCGTCAAATACGCCACTATCAGTCTCGAGGACCAGGATTTCTACACCCACCATGGCATTAAATTGACATCGATTCTGCGTTCTATCCTCCGTGATATTACTACTCTCGATAAATCGCAGGGTGGATCGACCATTACTCAGCAGTTTGTCAAAAACTCCCTCCTCACCAATGAAAAAACGCTCCTTCGTAAAGCGAAGGAGGTCATTTTGTCGCTGGAAATGGAAACAAAATTTTCCAAAGATGAAATTTTGGCGATGTATCTCAATGAGATCCCTTATGGCTCGAGCGCGTATGGGATTGAGGCAGCCTCACAGACTTTTTTTGGGAAGCCCGCTCGTGAGCTCTCTCTTGATGAAGCAGCGCTTATCGCAGCGCTCCCCCAGGCCACTGCCTACTATTCCCCTTACGGTTCACATACTGACGCACTCATTGGACGAAAGAATTTTACCCTTCGTACCATGATGAGGCTCGGCTATATTACCGAGGAACAAGCCAGCGCTGCCATCGAAGCCCCGACCCTGGAGCACATTCTTCCCCAAAAAGACATCATTGCCGCCCCTCACTTCGTCATGTACATCAAAGACTACCTCCAGCAGAAGTATGGGGATCAAGCGGTAGAGCAGGGTGGTCTTAAGGTTATTACTACTCTTGACTGGGACAAGCAGCAGATTGCTGAACAAGCTGTTCGCGAAGGAGCTACTAATAACAAAAAGTGGAAGGCGGCCAATGCCGCACTTGTTGCTATTGATCCGAAAACAGGGCAAGTCCTTTCCCTCGTTGGCTCCAAAGACTATTTTTCCCCTTCAGAGCCAACAAACTGTATATCGGGTAAGTCCTGCGCCTTTGAACCAAATTTCAACGTCGCCATAGCAAATCGCCAGCCAGGATCATCTTTCAAGCCCTACGTCTACCTGACAGCCTTCACGAAAGGCTATTTGCCAGAAACCATGCTCTACGACGTGGAGACACAATTCGAAACAGCGGAAGGAAAAAGCTATCAGCCACAAAACTATGATGGGAAATTTCATGGCCCTATCGCTATGATGAAGGCTCTCGGAGGTTCTCTCAATGTTCCTGCGGTAAAAACTCTCTACTTGGTCGGCGTTAATAATGCTATTACCATGGCAAAAAATCTCGGGATTAGCGGGCTGAATGATCCTTCGCGATTAGGACTCTCTCTCGTCTTAGGTGGTGGAGAAGTAAAGCTCATTGACCACGTAGGTGCCTATGGAACCCTCGCCACAGGCGGTATTAAACACGAGAAGACTGCTATTCTCCGTATTGAGAGTGCCAAGGGAGAGGTCCTAGAGGAATTTAAAAGTACTCCTGGAGAGCGGGTCGTAGAAGAAAAGTATGTCGCCATGCTCGACTCAGTGCTCTCTAATAACAACAACCGTGCCTGGGTATTTGGTGATAATAGCCCTCTGCGCTTTGATAATCGTCCTGTCGTCGCAAAAACAGGGACTACCAACGAATTCCGTGACGGGTGGACTATCGGCTATACTCCATCGCTCGCTGTCGGCGTCTGGGCAGGAAACAACGATAACTCCCCGCTCGTTACAGGGGCTGATGGTGTCAACGTCGCCGCTCCCATTTTTCGCTCTTTCCTCGATAAAGCGCTCGTTAATACCCCCATCGAAGAATTCCCTAAATACAACCCTGATGATGAAATCGGCGATGGTGATGGAAAAACCAATAAGCCCATGCTCAACGGGAAACTTGAACTCAAAGAAAATCTTAAGGTCTGTAAAATCCCAGACAAAAAGAATGAATACTGCCTCGCTAATAAATACTGCCGTGATAAAGATGTTGATAAAAAAGATTTCGTCAGTGATCATGATATCCTCTACTACGTGAACCGTGATGACCCAAGAGGCTCTACCCCTGACAAACCTGATCGCGATGCCCAGTACAAAAATTGGGAGCAGGGCGTGACAGATTGGTATGACAAACAAAAAGGTATTGTTGTCTCTGACCCACCAAAAAATGACTGTAACTCAGACGATTTCAGTAGTTATAAGCCAAAAGTAAGTCTTTCTGTTCCAGGGAGCATCTCCTCATCATCCCTTACCCTCTCTGTGAGCACTGATGCCCCTTATGGCGTCGATCAGGTGACGTACTCTGTGAATGGAAACACTGTCGGATCCAGTAGTAGTAAACCTTACTCTGTTGGATATAATATTCCTCTTGATAAAAACAATTCCACCCTAAAAATTGAGGTGGAACTTCGCGATAATAATGGCAACAAAGCAACTGACAGTAAAGATGTCTCTGTCAGTTATTAGTCTCGTCCAATTTTAATCTCTACAATAGCCTCCCCTCCTAGGAGGCTATTCATTTTTTCCATCAAACGTTCCTTTTCAAGCCACACTTCATTCCCCCAAAGAGAACTTCGGGCAGAGAGGAAGAGTTTCTTTTCACGGTACAATGTGGGAATAATATTTTCCCCTCCGCGCAAACCATATTCTTCCGCAAGCACCTTTCTCGCGATGTAAAAAAGGGTTTTTTCATCTAATTCCCCAGTAAAACCCTTTCCTAGAGCTCTCCCTTTTTTAGGGAGGAGGTCTTTGAGTGTTCTCATACCCTTCATTACTTACGAATCGGCATCATAATATACAAGGAGTGTTCTTCACACTGCCCCTCACCATCAACACTCCTTAAAGCTGCTGGTGTTGCTGCGCTATTTGCACAAAAAAGTACCCTCTCACCCCCTAAGGCATTTATCCCTTCTAAGACATATCGAGGGTTAAAAACCATAGTTAATGGCGCTCCTCCATGTATAAATTCCACTGGCAAAGTAGTTATATTCTCACCAATC
>JAYUDH010000031.1:0-16281 GCA_043739895.1 Candidatus Moraniibacteriota bacterium | reverse complement strand
CCAGATTTGCCAGTTGGATTGAGAGACCAGGCCTGGCATTGAGTTCGAGGATGACGGGACCGCGATCCCGATCGATAGCAATGTCGGCACCAAGAAAGCCGAGGCCCGAGAGGGACTGTGCCTCGACAGACATACGAAGCATTTCTTTCCAATATGGAATCTTGATGCCCGAGAGGACGAGGCGAGTACCAGGAACATACTCAATGAGATGGCCCTTACCGATGATGGCCGTCGTCGTCGTCCCTGTGGCGAGGTCGATGCCGACTCCGATGGCGCCCTGCTGGAGGTTGGCTTTGCCATCAGAGGCACGCGTTGGCAAGCGGAGCATGGCCATGACCGGCACCTTGTTAAAAACGATAACGCGGATATCGGGGATACCCTTGAAAGAATAGGGCTTAAACAGTTTCAGGAGCTTGAGGCGCTCTTCAAAAAAAGCAATATCAGGAGTATTGGCCAAAGAAAATGAACCGTCGAGGATATTTCTTATATGACTTTTGAGATCTTCTATAGTAATGATGCTGCCGTCCGCCTTGACCCAAGCATCCGCCCGATTTTTCTTCCGGGCGTATACGACGAGGATACCCTCCCCTCCAAATCCGCGGTTGGGCTTGAGAGCGAAGCTGTCCGGTAGTGTTTCCCAGGGGAACTGCTCGAGCTCATCATGCGTTTTGATCTTGGCGATGAGAGCCGAAACCCCAAGATTATTTTTTTTCAGGAGGCGTTTACAGAGGAGTTTGCTATCGGCAATCTCCATACTGCTTTTGCGGTTGTAGGGACGAATGTACTCCAAATTTCTGGCATTCATACCAAGGAGGAGTCCACTTTTTTTAAAAAAATCAAACATAGAGAAAGAGAACAAGAAGAAACGGTGCCATTATTGGAGGTGGCGAATAATTTTTCGAAAGCGTAAAAGTTCGGTGATACGGAGACCGGTCCATTTCCCGAGAGAGAAGTTGATGACAAAAGTGAACAGCACCACCCATGGGTATACTAAGATGAGCGTCGTGAGCTCGTGCCAGCTGACAAGGAAATATCCGACTACAGAGATGATGAGCGTTTCAAGCGCCAGGATGAGAGCGACACGGCTCCCTTTCTCGATCTGAGTGGCAATGAATTTTTCGGCCAATGTGATCATGATGAGGAGCGGGAAAATGGAAACAGAGGCAAGCCCTGTCCGATGAGTCATACCGCCAACAAGGAGTATACCGAGAATGGCGAGTGAAACGATGGAGACGGTCATAGCCACGCGCGGCAAATAGAGGAGACGAAATTTTTTCATGAGAAGACGCGAAAGAGTACCAACCACAATGACGCTGATAAATATGGCGATACCGTACTTGAGCCCATTGGGGTCAAAAGCGAGGAGAGCGAAGGTGATAATAGAGGGAGTGTAGATACCAAAGGCCTTAATTCCAATAACCTGACGGAAAAAAGCCACCAGCGTCACAACGACGGGCAGCATCAATAGCAGGGCGACGGTTTGGAGCGGCACGCCCTGTTCGACAATGAAATTGATGAGTGGATGGTATTGCATAGAATAATTTATTAGATGAAGATTCGCTCGTTATCAAGCTAAGAATTTTTTATAGACTCCATTTTTCGGCGACTGGCATGGCAGAGTGCGATGGCCAGTGCATCAGCCGTATCATCGGGGGTCGGGATTGCTTGCAACTTGAGAATGGCCTTAACCATGAGTTGCACTTGAACCTTATCGGCGCGGCCATAATTGGTGAGAGCCTGTTTCACTTCGAGCGGCGTGTAACCAGAAATACTAACACATAAATTCTCTAAAGTCAAGAGGATAACACCTCGGGCCTGAGCGACGGAAATAATGGTTTTTTGATTCTTAAAGAAGAAGAGTTCCTCTACGGCCGCTTCTTCTGGCTGGTACTCTGTAATAATAGCCTTGAGGTCTGTGGCGATCTCGGCCAAGCGCTTCTCATCTGGCAGATCTTTCGAAGTGCTGATATGGCCAAAAGCTACTGATACAGTCTTCCCCGCCTGTATTTCGATGATGCCCCAGCCCACCGTTGCGGTGCCCGGATCGATGCCAAGGATTCTCATAGTATTTTGTGAGGTGTAGCAGTTTTTGGGGCGAGTACCCAGAGGCCCTGGAAGAGAGCCTGTTGGTTACGAGCCAAAACGGCGTCGTGAATTTCGACCAGATAATGTGGATGAACCCTTGTTTGAACCATAATGAGATATTCACCACTGACCCAAAAGCTCGCATCAAAAGAAATGTTATCAGGCAGAGACTTCATATGGCGGGTGGGGTGCTTTCTATAGAGGTCCTGTTCGATTTTCGCTTGGTTGAGGAAAAATTCAACCCGTAAGTTCTTTTGGACAGAATGCGTCCAGGTCCATTCAATCCATTTTTCATAGCGGATCGTAAAAGAATCATCCTGAAAACCACGCCAAACATTATCGTTCGAGGCGACACTCTCCGCCCAGCGTGGGTAGGCTTCGTACAGATATTCTTCCATCTGTGCCTCTTCAATAAAGCGAATACGGGGGACGGAATAGTGTTTTTCGCTCGTGAGACTTGAAAGCGCCTTGGCGAGCGCCCTGGCTACTTTTTTCTTTTCGGTCAGTTTCTTCTCTTCTCGCTCGAAGACAGCCACGAGTTTTTCTGGAGGAGTGGCGACCAGATAGTTCACTTTTTGTCCCAAGTCTTGAGTGATCAGCCCCATCTTCTCCAGTTTTTTGGCAACCGAGTAGACAGTGGTGCGGTTGATGCCGGTACTTTTAGCGACTTCGGTGGGAGCAATTTTCCCCGCTTTCAAAACAGCGAGATACACCTCTCGCTCGTTATCATTGAGCCCCAGTTTTTGGAAGAGTTCCTCCATAGAATTCATTTCTTCCTTCAGTGTAGCAGTTGTTGATATAAAATCAACATAATTATATAAAAGTACTAAAAATACATATAATAATACTACCAATACTGTTGACAAATATATAACAATACTATATACTGTGATGTTCCTTAACAACTGAGTCGTATACTCAGCCGTTTCCGGCGGATCCGGGTAAGGGATTTGTATGACTGAACAAGTAATGGAAATCATTGCTCTAGATGCGGCCTGGGCCGAGCAAGTGACCGATCAGGCGGCATATGGATTCATTCCTCCTTCAGGCGGTGATGCTCGAGCGATCGAAAGCAAGGTCGCTTTCCGTGGGCCACTCCTCATCGTGACGCGCGTTCTCGGAGCATACCTCAGAACGAGTCATCGGTGGGAGCTCTGGATTATCTCTGGTAAGGAGCCTGAAGCCACGAAACTTCTGGCGGCTAACGGACACGTGAGCATCTTCCGGCATTTCGAGATACGGTGCGAACTGAATCCACAAGGGAGTCTTCTCGAGCGCGAGGCGACCATTACCATCGATCCTCATTGGGAGAGTGTCCTACATGATCCTGAACCCATCCACCTTTTCATCAAGGAGTGAATCGTGAGTGGATTTTACGGCATTTATCTGGTTATGAGTGAAGTGGACGAAGCGTATCAGGACGCGGTCCTCCTTGATGACTATATTCGGATGCAGTTTGGCCGGGTTCGTGGAGTAATGCAATATATGTCGCGCTTGACGAAGCACGATGGCCAGGTCATTCGGACCAACTATCACGGAGAGGTAGGCAAAAAAGCAATGGCCATGATTGTCCCGGAAGGGGGGCATCATCGGGAGGATTTTCTTGGACAAGCGGCTGGCTGCACGTTGTTTATCTGGAGAAACTCTTTTCGGCTCAAGTCTGGGGACTACCTAGGTATGACACGAAGAATCATCGACTACCTGGAGTAGTTGATCTGCTATTCAACCTATGTAAAAAGCGTCGTGGGAAATCCTACGACGCTTCTTCTTTTTGAAAAACCAGGAAGCTAGTTTCGATTACTCCACACTCGCTGGACGTCCGGATGTTCATCGAGCAGTTCAATGAGTTTTTCTAAGGACGGAATATCTTTTTCTTCCGGTGTCGCTGTTTGTGTGGGGAAGTAGCCGAGGCTCGCTGTTTCGCAGAGAAGATTTTTACTGCGGAAATATTCTTCTACCGACTGCAATTTATCAATGGCGGTAATGGCCACAAAGACTTCGTCGGTGACAAAGAAATCATCAGCTCCTGATTCGAGCGTTTCCATCTCGAGTGTTTCGGCCGAGTATTTTTCGAGAAGGAAGGTGATGAGGCCAACACGACGAAACATAAAACTGACCGCACCGGACGGAACGAACTTCCCATTATTTTTTGTGAGAATTGTTTTTACTTCACTAACGGTACGGTTCTTATTATCAGTCGCTGTTTCAATGAGGAGGGCGACCTGGCCAGGACCGTAGGCTTCGTACATGAGTTCGACAATTTGGTTGCCGTCTTTCAATTCACCCGTACCGCGCTTGATGGCACGATCAATATTCTCTTTGGGCATATTGACGGTGCGAGCAGCATCGATAGCAATCTTGAGTGAGTAGTTGGTATCAGGATTACCTCCACCACTCTCGGCCGCGATGATAATATTTCTGCCGTACTTGGTAAAAACAGCGGCGCGCTTGGCGTCGTTTAATCCTTTATGGTGTTTGATACCAGCCCAGTGTGAATGTCCTGACATAGTAGCGTCCTTAGCTGATTAGTGGGTATTTTTCTTATGAAAATTTGGTAAAGCTCCTCTATTCTAGCCAAAAAAAGACAAAAAGAAAACCCCAGAGAGCGAGGTTTTCATGGGTGAAGAGGAGTTTATTGCTTGCCTAAAGCAGTGGCGATGCCCTGCATCTCATCTTTACTGGCTTCGCGTGAGAGGCGCATCACCTCATCTTTGATGGCGAAGGGATCGCCAACTTGGCGAAAAACAAAGCGTTCTTCTTCGGCTGCGGTCTGCACATAGACATCGCCAAAATTGAGGATGGTAGGGATGAGTCCCGTGACGGAACTGGTTACGTCCTGAACGCAAGGGAAGCGGAGCTCGCTAATGCGGCGAGTGAAGAGTCCTCGCTGCTCGATATTCACGATACGTTCGTTAGTAATAATCCAGACATCAAAATAGTAATCAATCCAGACGAGAAAACCGTAGAGCCAGACGAGAAGAAAAATAGTATTTTGTAGAAAAAGAAAAAAGGCAGGACTGTTCTCTGGGAGTACCCCAGGAAAGAGGGCGGGAAAAACAGAGAGGCTTCCGATGAGGAGTAAGGAAAGAAGAACAATAATGCCGAGCTGAATGAGGATGTTAAACCAGTGACGATGAATGACGCGGATAACCTGTTCATTCTCGTGCTGGCCTTGAAAATGGTGGCGTCCAAAAGTCATGGGTTGCAACATAGTATTAGAGAGAGGATATGGAGAAAAAATCTTCAATAGGAAGCGAAAAGAAAATGAGGGCATTCGTAAAAAGGAGAATGGAGAAAACAATGAGAAAAAACAATGTACCAAAAAGGGCTACTTTGCGATTGAGCGAATAGCGCATGAGGTGAAAAATAATAAAGAGCGACGTAGTGACGAGGGCAAAAAAATAGAGGGTATAGAGAAGACCAATGATCGGACGCATAGTGTTTGTTTTTGGGCGAGCAAAAAAATACTATTGTATTTTTTCTGACCTCAGTATTGTATCATCGGAGTGCGATGGCTACAATAATTTATCTTGATGATCGGCGGGCATTTTTATTCCGAGATGCGTGAAGCCGGCTTCGGTGACGACGCGGCCGCGAGGAGTACGAGCGAGGAAGCCGAGCTGAATGAGATACGGTTCATAGACATCTTCAATCGTTTGAATTTCTTCCCCGGTGACGGCGGACAAGGCCTGAATACCGGCGGGTCCACCCTTAAATTTCGTAATAAGCGTATGGAGGATGTGACGATCAGTCGGTTCGAGTCCGAGGTGATCGATCTCGTAGAGATCGAGTGCTTCACGGGCGAGTGGTCCTGAGATAGCATCAATATTTTTGACCTCAGCGTAGTCACGTACGCGTTTCAAGATACGATTGGCCACGCGAGGAGTCTGGCGGCTACTTCGAGCTATTTCTTGGGCGCCAGTGGCATCGAGCCCCATGCCGAGGATGCCAGAAGAACGTTTGACGATTTTCTCGATGTCTAGGGGGGTGTAGAATTCGAGCCGGTGTGTGGAGCCGAAACGATTGCGGAGCGGATTAGAGAGAGACCCAAGACGGGTGGTGGCACCGATCAGGGTAAAACGGGGGAGGTCAAGCTGAATAGTGCGAGCAGCTGGGCCTTTGCCAATGATGATATCGAGTTTATAGTCCTCCATGGCTGGGTAGAGCACTTCCTCAATCATTTTATTGAGGCGGTGGATTTCATCGATGAAGAGAACGTCACCATTTTCGAGGTTGGTGAGGATCGACCCGAGATCGCCTACTTTCTCAATAGCTGGGCCAGAGGTCACCTTGATGCCCACTCCCATTTCGCGGGCAATAATATGAGCGAGCGTTGTTTTCCCTAAGCCAGCTGGGCCATAAAGGAGGACGTGATCGATATTTTCGGTGCGTTTTTTGGCTGCCTGAATGAAGATATCAAGGTGTTTTTTGATCTTATCTTGGCCAATGTAGTCATCGAATGTCTGTGGACGCAGTGTATTATCGAGGTTCTGGTCTTCAACTTCCTTTTCTGGCTCTAAAGGAGAGGTGTTTTCGGAGTGAATCATAAGGGAAATATGCTTGAATAAAGGAAAAAACAATGTTTACTGTCTTTTCAGTGTAACACTGCTTGACAAAAAAATAAAGACATGCTATTATCAGGGGTCGTTAACAACGCAAGCCAGTCTGAATGTTTCAGGTTCTGCTTCACATGTAGACAATTGGGGATTTCTATCTTTTATCCTCAATCACGGAATTGTTGCCAAGATCCGGGTAGGGTGGTTTCGGCTGCGCTATACCTCGACACCTTTCCTCCCCTCTCGCTCCTATGCTTGAGGATTTGTCTACAGCTGAAGCAGAGGACGACAAAAAACCTCTCCAAGTATCTCTTGGAGAGGTTTTTTCTTGATGGCGAATGTTTTTTTATTTCTCCTCGCCATTCGTTTTTTGAAATGTCTCTTGAATCCCCGCATCAGAAAGGATGTCATCGTAGAGGCTCTGGAGTGATTCTTCTTTGCCGGCGCTCTTCCATACTTCATCCATGGTCGTTATTCCCTCAACTACCTTCAGGATACCATCCTGACTCATAGTGAGCATGCCATCTTCGATAGCGGCAGTACGGATTTCACTCTCCTGGCCACCGGAAGAAATAATAGTGGCCATTTTTTCATTCACGGGGAAGACCTCGAAGATACCTAAGCGACCAATATAGCCGGCAAAATTACAGGCATTACATCCAACGGGCTTATAGAGGAGAGGAATATCATTGGGCACATCAACGCCGGCTTCTTTCGGGATAAAGGAAAGAATTTTTTTGATAGCATCAACTGTTTTTTGTGCTGGCGCATAGGAGACCTTGCACTTAGGACAGAGGACACGTACCAGTCGTTGGGCGATAAAAATACTGATACCAGTGGCGATAGAAGAGGGTTTAGCGCCAAGTTCGAGTAAGCGGGCAATAGAAGCGGCAGCTGAGTTGGTGTGGAGGGTAGAAAAAACGAGGTGACCAGTGAGAGCGGCATTGATAGCAATATCAGCTGTTTCCTCGTCACGAATTTCTCCGACCAAGATGATGTCCGGGTCCTGACGGACGATGGCACGGAGCCCTTGAGCAAACGTGTAGTCTTTATTTTTGGAGACTTCTGTTTGGACAATGCCAGGAAGGACATACTCAATCGGGTCTTCGATGGTAATAATCTTCAGGGATTTCTCGTTAACGCTGTTTAAGAGGCTGTAGAGGGTGGTGGTTTTTCCGGAACCAGTTGGTCCGGTATTCAGGATCATCCCGAAAGGCTTTTCTACTTGTTGTTTTACTTGATCATACGCACGGCCTCTGAGACCCAAATCCTCTACAGGGACGAAAGCTTCTTCTCCGGAGAGGAGACGCATGTTCACGCTCTCACCGTGACTTCCCGGGATAACGTTGACGCGAACATCGACACGCTTTCCCTCAAGATCAATCGAGAAGTGACCATCTTGTGAGCGATCGCGAACGTTCAGTTTCATTTTCCCCATCATCTTGATGCGAGATAATGCCAGGTGATAGATCGGCTTGGGGAGCTCTCCGATTTCTTGCAAAATGCCGTCGATACGGTAGCGTAAGCGGACGGTTTCCTCGAACGGTTCGAAGTGAATATCGCTCGAACGAAGTTTTGATGCTCCCGCCAGAATAATTTCGAGGACGCGTGAAGTAGCGATACGCGAGGCATCTTTGTTGAGTTGAATAAGGTCGCCGAAATTTTTTTCAAATTCTTCGAGGTCAGTGCCGGTCAGCGTTACCTGCATGAAATCGAGATTGGCGATCAGTGGCTTCTTGTCATACTCTACCCAGGCCTTCTCAATAGAAGGCTGTGAAACGAGGAAGAACATCGCCTCAAGCCGGTTGTCTTTTGCAAGAGTGCTTAAAAATTCTAAGGCCTCATTATTTTCAGGGTTGGTTATGGCAACGCGTAGAGTGCGACTTTCTTTCTGGAAAAGGGCAGCTCCTAAGCGCACCGCATCTTCTTTTGGGAGGAGGTGCACCACATCGGTATCAACAGGAAAAACTCCTAGGTCAAGATAGTGCATCTGATATTTTTCTGCCAAGCTGGCGGTATGCTCCTCGATCGATTGTGTACGAAGTTGGTCGAGCGCTTTTTGTGCCTGCTCTTCAACACCGGCTCGGGGGAGGAGATCATTATGAACAATTCTTACCATAGGAGTGTATGTATCAAAGGAGTGAATAGCTGTCTCTATTGTACTCTATCTGTCGCATGAGAAGCAAAAACCAGCCCGGATGATGGGCTGGTAATAAATGGCGTTATTTTATTGCTATTGCTTGAGAGTAAAGAGTCCCTGCATTTTTTCGATCATCAGGCGTTCGGCCTCATCGAGACTGTTTACCGTTAGTGTACATTCGAGTGTGTCGCCATGAAGTTGCCCCTCGCCAAGGCGTTCGGCAAGAACGGCAAGGCTTTCACCATTTGCTGCCTTTATAAGAGCCTTAATCTGAGTATGATTCTCTGGGTATAGGATGAGAAAATAGTTTCCAGAAGAATAATTGCTGCGAATTTTTTCGAGTACCTTAGGAAGATCAGCAGCAACAGCGCGGGCCTGGACGAGATCTTCAACGCTGACCTGTGCCCAGATCAGTTTTAGTTCTTCATTCCACTTCACCTGAGCCATAACACGTCCCCAGAGTTTCAGGAGGTGGAGTGGTTGCGTTTTGAAGAGAGAGCGAATAATCTTTTGCTGATCAACACCCTTGTCCATGAGGCGGGATGCAATTTTCAGCGCCTTTGGGGTGGTATTTTTTTTCTGAAAACTTTCAGTTGCACTAATGATTCCTGTAAGGAGGCTCTCGTTGGTTTGTTCGTTCATAACACCGAGAGAATTCTGCTCAAGGATTTCTGCGAGAATCTCCGCATTAGACGATGCGGTAATATCAACGAGGTTAATTTGCCCGAAGAGTTCGTTGTCAGGATGGTTGTCGATATTAACAATAGGAAGCTCATAAAAAATGTCCGGATTTTCCTCGTAGATTTTCCCCAAATGTTCTTTATCAGGGGAGCCGATGACGAGAGCGAGATCAAATTTGAACTGTGCCGGAATGAAAGAAAAATCACGAGGATCAATCGAACCATTTTTTGGCGTGAGATAAATACGCAGTTCATCAGGTGTTGATTCGGTGCGTACGTTCATAATCTGATTACGTACCGTGCTAAACGCTAAGACGAAATCACGCGCTCCTGTGATGGTGGGCAGGAGATTTTCTGGTTCGCCGAGAAAGACTAATTGCTCTTTGTCTTTAATAATATTTTCTCCAGCGACATGGACGGATTTGCCAATACTTTTGAGAAAAAATGCGAGAGCGTAGGCAGTAGCGACCGCGTCACGACTCGGGTAACTTGGAAGAATGATCAGCGGAGTAGCGGATTTTTTGAGGAGTTCCTCGAATTGTTTGAGGGAGGTGAGGGACATGGCAGGGAGGTTTAAATGAATCTTCCAGCCTGAGGCTGGTCCACGTACCGGTGGAACATATCAGATCGAGGAGTCGAGACATCGGTGAATCGAAACGGTGAATTGATAAGTAATCAAAGATATCAAAGAAAGAACAGGGTGTCAAACCGGCTCACCTTACATTCGTGCTGGCCAGATTTTCTCGCCAGAAGGGCGATTTTGCGCTACGATATGAGCATTATGAATACATCTATTACGACGCATACCGCCGAAGAAACACGTGCCTTTGGTGCTAAAATTGGACAAGGGCTTGTCCCTGGCTCACCTCTTTGCTTGCGGGGTGATCTTGGTGCTGGAAAGACTACCCTGGTGCAAGGCTTACTTGAGGTTCTTGGTGCAGCACGTCCTTTTGTGAGCCCTACTTTTGTAATTATGAAACAGTACGATCTGCCCACTCCGAGCGTCACTGGTATCCGCCGCATCTACCATGCCGATGCCTACCGAGTCGGGGAGAAAGACTTCCGTGAGCTTGGTTTCAGTGAATGGTGTACCGATACAGAGGGTCTCGTCATCCTCGAATGGCCGGAACGTATTGGCGCACTCCTTCCTGAAAAAAGAATGGATATCACACTCACGTCGCTGTCGGAAAGTGAACGGAAGATCGAAATAATTGAGAGGAAAACATCTCTACATACTACATAAGACTATGGAAAAACATCCGAAAATTTTGGTACTCCTCGATGGC
Organism: Candidatus Moraniibacteriota bacterium; assembly: GCA_043739895.1. Lineage (GTDB taxonomy): Bacteria > Patescibacteriota > Minisyncoccia > Moranbacterales > UBA1568 > UBA1568. Next base: position 5,534 of record JAYUDH010000031.1, on the reverse strand, counting down.
AACGCCCTCATTCATCGGGCCTATCATGCCTTGCCACCCCTGACGAGTGAGAGTGGCGAGACAGTGCAGGCAGTCTATGGGTTTACCATGACCCTGCTTTCGGTCTTGGAAAAATTCCATCCAGAATATATTGCAGCGACGTTTGATTTACCGGGCGGAACGTTTCGTGACGACCTCTATGCTGAATACAAGGCCACCCGGACCAAGGCCCCGGACGATCTCTACGCTCAAATTCCACGTGTCAAAGAAATGGTGCGGGCCTTTAATATTCCGATCTACGAGCAGGCAGGTTTTGAAGCGGACGACTGCGTCGGGACGCTCGCTCGTCAAGCCGAAAAGGAGGAAGTAGAGGTGATCATTGTGACAGGGGATAGTGATGAGTTACAGTTGGTAACGCCACGAGTCAAAGTCTTTATGTTACGAAAAGGTATCAAAGATATTGTCCTCTATGATGAGCAGGCGGTGCGAGAGAAGTATGGCTTTGAGGCAACGCTCATTCCTGACTACAAGGGTTTAGCGGGTGATTCCTCGGATAATATTCCTGGTGTCGCAGGAGTTGGCGCTAAGACCGCCACTACTTTGCTTCAGACTTTCGGTACTTTGGAAAATATCTATGCTCATTTGCCAGAGGTGAAAGAATCGATACGTAAGAAATTGGAGGCTGATAAAGAAAAAGCCTTCCTCTCAAAAGAGCTTGGCACGATTCATCTCGAAGCGCCGGTCACACTCGATCTCCCTGCTTGCGTGGCACGAGAATACGATCGTAAAGTGGTGACAGATATGTTTCAGGAGTTGGGATTTTTTAGCCTCATTAAGCGTATTTCTGGTAATGAAGCGCTGGGTCAGGATGACCCTTCTCCCCTGATCAAGGTAAGGAAAATAAAAGAGAAGGAACTAAAAACAGCAGCTGATATCGATGCCTTTTTAAAAAAATCAGAGGGGAAAAAAGTGGCACTCACCGTCGAGAAAGAGACGGCATCATTATTTGGTGCTGGTATTCATTCGCTCCATCTCGCTCTCTCGCCAGAAGAAAGTTTTCTTCTTTCATGGAATGAAGAAAACAAAAAGAGTGTGCGTGTTTTTTTGGAAGATCAAAAAAAAGAGAAGGTGGTCTATGACGCCAAAGCACTCATGCATCTTTTTCAAAAGGAAGACATTGTGTTGTGTGGCGTCGTATTTGATATTCTCATTGCTTCCTATCTCCTTGATTCTGGAAGTAACGTCGAACTCGATTATCTGGTATTGGTAGAACTTGGTGAAGAGTCTCCCTATCTTCAGGCACCAGCGCTCCTCAAGCTCGAGAAACGCTATCAAGTGAAACTTGATGAGATCAGTGCTACCCAGGCAGCGGGGAAAACAGTACGAACTGTTTTAGAGACAATCGAGATGCCGCTCATTCCTATTCTTTTTAGCATGGAGGGGCGCGGTATTATTTTGAATACCAAAAAGTTTCAAACGCTTTCAGAAGAACTCGGACGTGAACTCGCGGTGCTAGAAAAAGATATCTACACCTTCGCCGGTCGCGAATTCAATATCAATTCTCCGAAGCAATTATCGCAGATTCTTTTTCAAGACTTACAGATCCCGACTGCCAATATCAAGAAAACAAAGACCGGTATTTCAACCGCCTCTTCAGAATTACAGAAACTACAGGACTACCCAATCGTGCAGAAGATTGAGAGTTATCGTGAACTGTTCAAATTGAAGACAACTTACCTCGACGCCCTTCCTCTGCTCGTTGACGAACACTCGCGTCTCCACACGACCTACCATCAGGCGGTGGCATCAACCGGACGTCTTTCTTCTGCTGATCCAAATTTGCAGAATATTCCGGCACGAGGCGAGTGGAGTGAGCGAGTGCGGGGTGCCTTCGAACCTGAAACGGGTCATCTTTTTGTGGGGGTTGATTACTCACAGATTGAACTGAGAGTAATGGCTCATTTAAGCGGAGATAAAGAGCTTACTGCAGCCTTTAACAAGGGAGAAGATGTTCACCGCACCACCGCTTCCGTTGTCTTTAAGGTAGATCCCAAAGAGGTGACGGCTGATATGCGCCGACAGGCCAAGGTGTTTAACTTTGGGATTCTCTACGGCATGGGGGCATACGGACTGTCACAGGCAGCCGAGATCGACCAGAAGACGGCGGGAGAATTTATCAAGGCGTACTTCGAAAAGTTTTCTGGCGTCGCTACCTTTATTGAGGGGATGAAGGTAGGAGCGCGCACCCATCACTATGTGGAAACAGAGTTAGGGCGCCGCCGCTATACTCCGGAGATCGAGAGCACAAACTTTCAGGTGGCACACGCTGCTGAACGGATGGCGATTAATATGCCCGTACAAGGATTGGCGGCCGATATTATGAAGCTCTCTATGTTGGCAGTTGCCACTCTTATTGAAAAGGATTTCAAGGGGAGTGTCAGTATGGTGCTTCAGGTTCATGATGAACTCATCTTTGAAGTGAAGAAGGATCAGGCGGAAATTTTTGCTCACGCGGTCAAGAGTGTTATGGAAAACGCCTACCCTCTTCGTGTGCCACTCACCGTTGAGGCGGTTATTGGGAAAAATTGGGGGGAGATTTAAAAACGTTTTTTGAAAAGAAGAAAAAATAAGGAATAGAAAAAACCGTCTGCCAGATGGCAGACGGTTTTTCATTACTAGTGCTGTGTAGTTCGTAGTATTTCATCGAGTCTTGCCTTTACTCGATGGAGCGCATCCCGAGTCGCTTCGTCCTGTGGGTTTGCCTCAATAGTTTGTTTCATCCTGTCGAGAGCGGCATTGAGCTCCTCGAAATCTGCACTGTTGATAGCGGCATCACGAACAAGGTCAGGATTGATAGGTTGTTCAAATTGATCTTTTGGATTTCTTTCTGCCCAAGCGCTACGATAACCCGCTTCGCCAGCGAGGGTTATTTTTTTCTTTTCCTGCTCTTCTAGGGTAAGTCCCATATGCTCCATAGTCTCCATGCCCATATATTTGTTTTTACTGATTATAAACAAAAAAAGACCGGTCACCCAGTTCTTTTACCTCACTAGTATAGCAGAAAAATGAGTGAAAGTCAACGGGGGCGACTATTCGCAAGACTTCAGAAAAAGATTTACAATAGGCACTACCGAGTTGTTACGACAAGAGTGATAAGGTGAGAATCTTCCAAAGTAACTCTGGAGCCAGACCGGGCATGGTTTTTCCATCCGTCGACCGACGGATGGAAAAGAGGGCGGGCGTAAGTTGTAACGCTGTTCGCCTCGCAGGGGCGAACGAGTGGTACTTTGGAAGGTTGCTCACGAATCACTCTCTCAATACATGTCATCAAAATGAGATTATGCCAGAACTGCCAGAAGTACAAACGGTTGTTACGCAACTCGAACAGAAGATTGTTGGGAAACAAATTATTTCCGTATGGAGTGATTGGCCGAAGAAAATACAGACCCCGCTCACCTCGTTTCGTGCTGGGACAAAAGGATCACGAGTTATAGGAACGCGTCGTTTAGGGAAGCATATTGTTATTGATCTCGATAACCACTTCTCTATAGTGATACACCTGAAAATGACAGGGCATCTTCTTGTTAAGAACGATGAAAACCGCTTATCAGAAGCATTTATTAATGATCCCTACAACGGCTACATTCACCACCGCCTCACTTTTTCTGACAACACAACGCTCGAGTTTTCTGATATGCGGAAGTTTGGCTGGCTTATGCTGGCGCCAACAGGAGATGTGATAACGCTCAAAAGTATCGCCAGTTTAGGTGTGGACGCGCTGGCTCCCTCGCTTACGACCGTCCTTTTCCGCACGCTCCTTACAAAGCGATCGAAGCGCTCTGTCGGCGAAGTATTGCTCGAGCAACAGGTCATTTCCGGCATTGGTAATATCTATCGAAGTGAAGCGCTTTTTTTAGCAGGTGTTGTGCCTTATCGAACCATCAGAACCCTTACCGATGAAGAATGGTCAAAGCTCTTGCCGGCGATAAAAAAAGTACTGCGCCAGGCTGTGCAGTTACGGGGTATGAGTGATGGTGATTTTCGCGATACCGATGGACTGGAAGGACGCTTTAAGCGGGCGCTCTACGTCTATGGTCGGAGCGGCCAACCGTGTAAGAAATGTGGTACAATAGTAGAACGAAAAAAACTTGGGAGTAGGAGTATTTTCTTTTGTTCCCGCTGCCAAAAGTAATTATTGATAGTCATATACTCTATGAGCTCAAAACAGAGAATTGTTGTCTTCCTCGTCGTGATCGCCCTGGTGGGTGTTATCGGTTACTTTACGGTAGGAAAGAAGGCGGCACGTCAGCCGATCGAGCTCAATAATAAAAATCAATCACTGCCGAGCCTCACTTCGAAAGATCCTGCTAACAGCGGCCCAGTGGGAGCGCTTTCTGGTGTCTCATGCGAGAACTGGAACCGCCGCCCAATAGCGGTCATGCAGCCGGTTGATATCCAGGCTCGCCCAGTCGCTGGGTTTTCTCAGGCAGACATGGTTTTTGAAATGCCCAATCCGGCAGCCGGTATTTTCGTGACGCGGCTTATGGGAGTGTACCAGTGTGGTAATCCAGAGGAAGTTGGTTCTATCCGCAGTGCCCGTCATGACTATATTAATGTCGCCAAGGGGCTCGATGCCATATTTGTCGGGTGGGGTGGCTCGGCTTTTGCTCTGAAAAAATTGAATGATGGAGTGATTGATAATCTGGATTGTAACAACCAGGGAGGGAAGAGTGCTGCCGCATATTGTTTCCGTAAAGAGCGCTCAGGATTGATGCGCATTGAAGATACAGGGTATATCAAATTTGCGAAGATTTTGGAAGCATCGAAAGACTTTGGATATCGTATGGAGAGCAAGTTTGCTGGCTATCCCCACCAAGCTGAGGCAGCGATTGATGCTCGCCCAACCGGTGGACACCTCCGCATTGGTTTCCCTGGTATGATGGAAGCGGAATATGACTATGATCGTGATACGAATAGCTACAAGCGTACCTGGGGCGGTGTGCCTGATACTGATCGAACCACCAAGGAGCGGATTGCTCCGAAGAATATTGTGGTAGTGGTCGCTGAAAATGAACAGATCATGGCGGATGTTGATTATAAGGCGCGTGGTGTACAGGATCCTTGGGCAGGATTGGAAGAGTGGGAGAAAGTCGGGCCAAAGAATATTTCTGGTCGCTACAACAACCTCCAACTGGGGGATCCATGGTTTGATACCAAGGACAGCGGTACAGCATCGTTCTATATGAATGGCCAGCAGTTCCGTGGTGCCTGGAGAAAAGATAAGTCGAGTGCTGAAAACAAATTGGCCTTCTTCGATGAATCAAACAACGAGATTAAATTTGTCCCAGGACAGATTTGGGTAGAAGTGATGGTGCCTGGTCAGGCTTTTGAGTGGACGCCGGCACAGTAGCTCGAACAAAGGATTTTTTATAAAAACAGGCAGAGATGCCTGTTTTTGCTATACTGGAGAAACAGGGTATTTTTTTCTCAAAAAGAACTGGGTATGATCATTTTTCTCCAAGGCGAAGATACTTTTTTGGTAGGGCGGCGGAAAC
>JAYUDH010000030.1:0-5626 GCA_043739895.1 Candidatus Moraniibacteriota bacterium | reverse complement strand
GGCGAACTCTCAGTTTGTCGCCAAGCGTATCAAGAAGTATTATCGTAAAGAGGCACAGGTGATTCATCCACCTGTGAATGTTGATCAATTTTACATTGCCAAGCCGGAGGAGCGTCAGGACTACTTTCTTATGGTAGGGAGGCTCATTGCCTACAAACGTCATGATATCGCGATCGAGGCGTTCAATCGTCTCAAATTGCCACTCAAGATTATTGGTCGCGGCCCAGAGATGAAGCGTTTACAAAAACTGGCTGGTCCAACCATAGAGTTTCTCGGTCGGGTGCCAGAGGCCGATCTGCCAAGGTACTACGCCGAGTGTCGAGGGTTCGTTTTCCCTCAAGAGGAAGATTTTGGTATTGTCGCTATTGAAGCTATGGCCTCAGGGCGAGCACTCATCGCTTACCGTGGCGGGGATATTGTGGAGCATATGGAGGAGGGGAAGATGGGGGTGTACTTTGATGAACAAACGGCAGAGGCGATAGTAACGGCGGTGCAGGGTTTTGAAGAGAAGCGTTATGACCCAGAGTATATCAGGAGTCAGACGCGTCGTTTTGACAAAGAACGATTTAAGGCTACTATGAAGGACTATGTGGAAAATGCCCTGAGAGAGCATCTGGAAAAAAGAGACCATCCACATGCTATGTAGCAAGGAACCATCGAAGGTGAGGGTTGTAATGTAAATCGTGATATCTACTCCTATGGAGCTTCGAGAACTGATCGCTGTTTTTAGAAAGCAGAAAAATTTTTTTCTTGGAGGAGTACTCCTCTTCGTTTTTTTTGCTTGGGTATGGCAACAGAACCAAGCGGAAATGCTTCAGTCAACACTGCTTATCAATATCGGGCGGGCCGGTGTGAGCGGTACCGCTGATTATACATATGATAGCTTTTATCGTCTCCAGGCGGACGAGCGTTTTGCTGACACAGTGGTCCGCTGGCTCGCGTCACCCCGTGTGGTTGAGGATATTTATCGTGAGGCTCACATGGATCCGAGGGCACTTGGCCTGAAGGATCTTTCACGTGTATTTGAGGCGGGAAGGCTTTCTTCGCAGATGGTGACCGTTTCATATCAGGGAAGTAATGAAACATCCCTCAAGCAATTGGCGAAAGCCACTGTGACAGTGCTCAATCACTATACGGATACTTTGAATACCAAGGAGCGAGAGAATAGTTGGTTTGTGGTGATCGGGAGTGATCCAGTGATTCGTGATGGGCGCGTCGCTCCTCGGTTGGCTCTTTTAGTTGGGCTGGCCGTGGGTATTTTTCTTTCCTTTTGGGGAGTGCTCTTGAGACATTATTACCAAACGAAGTGAATGAAACGAAAGTTTACCTTCGTTTCCGTTCGCTGGCGGACAGAGGGTGCCGGCCCGCTTTGACTCGAATCGAGGCGAGTACAATAAGGTGAATACCTTTTATTTTTCACAGAACTGAACGTCATGCGCATAGGAATAGATATTCGTTGTTTGGCGGAGGGGAAACGAACAGGAGTAGAGGAATATACACTGGCTTTATTACGAGCGCTCTTTGAGGCTGATCATGAGAATACATATATTCTCTTTTTTAACGCTTGGAAAAGAGAGTTGCCTGATTTTAGTTTCGCTACCTCATTTCCGAACGTGGAGGTGCGCGTGTTTCATTTTCCGAATAAACTCCTCAATCTTTCGTTATGGTATTTTAATATTCCAAAACTCGATTTGCTTCTTGGTGGGACAGATATCTTTTTTCTCCCTAACCTGAACTTCGCTGCTGTTTCAAAAAAAACGAAGCTGGTCGTGACGGCGCACGACCTCTCGTTTGAACTCTTCTCAAGCGCTTTTTCTTGGAAGCAGCGCTTGTGGCATTTTTTGGTCCACTTCCGATCTCTGGTGCGGCGTGCGGACAAAATTATTGCTGTCTCGCAATCAACCAGAGATGATCTCATTTCTGAATATAGTATTCCTGAAGAGCGTATTGTCCTGGTTCCGAGCGGCATCGATGATCGTTTCCGCCAGATGGACCGTAATGATCCAGAGCTTATTCGGATCAAGGAAAAATACCACCTCCCGTATAAGTACATTCTTTTCCTTGGCACTTTTGAACCACGAAAAAATATCGTGGCCCTTATAAAGAGTTACGACGCTCTCCAATCCCTGAAGAATCCAGTCTTTGAAAAGTATGATCTCGTTATTGCTGGGACACGAGGTTGGAAATGTGATGATCTTATCGCGGCACGCAAGGAATCTCCTTATAAAAAGAAAATACTTTCCCCTGGTTTTATTGCCGACGAAGATAAAGTAGGGCTATATAACTTGGCAAGCGTCTTTGTCTATCCTTCCGTATACGAGGGCTTTGGTTTTCCGCCACTGGAGGCCATGGCCTGCGGTGTTCCTATTATTACCTCGCATGCCGCAGCCCTGCCCGAGGTAGTAGGAGCGGCAGGGATAATGATTGATCCCTATCAGCCAGAGGAGCTGTACCAGGCTCTCCAGGCGATACTTGTAAACCCAACATTCTCGGAAACGCTTTCTCATCGAGGCATGACCCAGGCAAAGGCTTTTTCTTGGAAAAAAACAGCCATCATGACACTTCATGTTTTTCATTCATGTGCGCAATAAGGAAAAGAGTGTCTTGCCAAGGGAAAGGAAAGCGCAGTATTATAAAGAGAGTAGATAATTCTGAAAGAATATTTTTATGGGTGGCATTATAAAGTTAGTGATTGGGGGAATTCTCGTAGCAGGCATCTTTGTGATTGGAAAATCTTTTATTGCACCAGCAGGAGCTCCCTCGACCGGGTCTGACGCCGCCCTCCTTGCTGTAACGGAAAAAGACTGGGTACGAGGGGCGAGTGACGCACCGGTGACACTGGTTGAGTATACTGATTTTCAGTGTCCGGCCTGTGGCGCCTACTACCCTATTTTGGAGCAACTTTCAAAAGATCTTGAAGGGAAAATGAAGCTCGTCGTGCGTCATTACCCATTGATTCAGATCCATAAGAATGCTTTGACGGGAGCGCGAGCAACAGAAGCAGCCGGGCGACAGGGAAAGTTCTGGGAAATGTATAATATGCTCTATCCTCATCAGGCCGAATGGTCTACCGCTGATGATCCTATGAAGAGTATTTTGCCAGCCTATGCTTCGCAAATAGGGCTCGATGTGGATATGTTCCGAAAGGATATGGCAGATTCCTCTTTGGATGACAAGATAAACCATGACCGAGAAACAGGAAATGCTGTAAAGGTGAATGGCACGCCATCTTTCTATGTCAATGGAGAAAAAATTACTAATCCGACGAGTGTCGAGGCCTTCAAGGCTCTCATTGAGGGGGCTGCAAAGAAATAGTCAGGGGATTGAGCCTTGTAAACATGCTGAGTAGTAGTGTATTATAGGAAAAAAAGATATATTAAAAATAAAAAAATATGAAGAAACTACACAAGGGAGTGAATATGTCATCAGCTTTCTTATTAGCTTTATTTTCTGTAGCTGGTTTTTTTGGGGTAGCGACTATTGCTATCCAGAATAATTTTCATTTTGCCTCAGTTTCACTGGCCAATGGTGGAGAGGATGATGGAGAGGAAGGTGGTGGGGATAGTCAGGGGAGTGGGTCTTCTTCTTCTGAAAGTGAGAAAAAGGCGCGGGAAGCCGAGAAAAAGAAACAAGAGCAAGTGCGTGAAACGGCAAAGAAGGCCGCAGAACGCTCTGGTAAAGGGCGGGGTACTGTGGTGACGGGTGATACTCAGAATCGAATGGAGAAGAAGGATGTACAGGAAACAGGAGAGGTTGAGGATGCTCAAGACACTGATGAGGATGATGCTTTGGAGACGAATGATGATAATGGTATGTTCCGTGACCGTGTCAAAACCGTGTCAAAGTTGCATAATGAAATAACTCGGGCGGAAGAGGAAATTCTCAAGAAGCAGGCTGAGGGTGTCGATGTGACCGCAGCTTTAGCACGTTTGGCAGAAGCCAAGGCCAAGGTTACTACGGTAGAGGGCGCCTTTGAAAGTGATGATCTGACAAAAGCAAAGGATTTGACGCAGGAGGTGACTAAGTTGACTCATTTCGCCAAGGAAAATGATCTCCATGATGCCAAGGAGGTTGCCGAGAAGGTATCAAAGGTAGCAAAACGTCTCGAGCAGGCAGCTGGCAAGGTTGCTCTATTGATATCAGTTGGTGGCAATGGGGATCAGTTTAAATCGGCCCTCAGTGGTCTTGCTGCTGATCTTGAGGCACTCAAGGCGACGATCGCTTCAGGGAATTACGATGCTGCCGCTATGAGCACTTCTTTGGAAACACTGGAACGAAAAGTAAAGGTGACGAAGAGTAGTGTCGAGGGGTCAATCTATGCCTTGGGCGGGACAGATAGCCGTTATGGGGATGATTATAAAAATGAAACCGAAGACGTTGCCTCAAGTTTGAAAGAGGTGGCTGATATTCGAGATGATAATGTCGGACGCACCATTCGACGCCTGGCCGAGTCACAGGAGGATTCCGCTAAAAAGGTGAGCGAGTCGGTCAGTGATGTTGATAAGCGTAACCCAGTACTTCAGACTCTCTTTGGAGCGAATGAGAGTGACTTGGGTGATTTGGAGCGAGAGATTGCAGCAAATAAGGCTCGGGTGCAAACTCTGAATCAGGCGGCGAATACTATCGAGGATACTGATGTGAAAACCGTACTCCTTGATCAGGTGGCAGCTATCAATGAGCAAACCACGAAGCTCCAAACATTTGTGAGTGGACAACGAGATAGATTGAGTCTCTTTGGCTGGTTCACGCATCTTTTCTAAAGAAAGAGCGGTGTATTGCACAGAGAGGGCTTCGGTCCTCTCTGTTTATATACACGCATAAAACTTTTCTAGAAGATTTCTTTTCAAAGGGTTCGTTTGATGGTATAATTTTCTCTGTATTAAACAAAAATAAAATTCTTTCGTTGAAAATATGAATCATTTTGGTGAGCACATGACGCTCGATGGGTATGGTGGGAGTGCAGAAAAATTAGATAGCAAAGAAAAGGTACTTCATTGTTTGAAGGAGTTACCAGCTCTTTTGGGTATGAATATTTTGGGCGGACCAGAGGTCTATTATGCACCGGGGAATGACAAGAAGGATCCTGGCGGATGGAGCGGTACCGTGGTTATTGCCGAAAGTCATATTAGTATTCATACTTTTCCTGCCCGTGGCTTTGTCAGCATTGATGTCTATACGTGTAAAAATGGCCTACCGAAGGATCGGGTTATTTCCTATTTTACAGAACAGTTTGGATTAAAAGATACTGAAGTGAATTTTATTAAGCGGGGGATGAAGTACCCTCAAGAAAATATCCTTTCATAAAGAAAGGAGACTCCTCTTATACCTTCTCTTGTATGCTCCTTCTTGAATATTTATGGGGACATTGGATCTTTATTGCTTTTTTGGCACCTTTTTTTTGGTCACTGGTCAATATCATTGATATCTACTTTGTGAGTGGTGTCTATGAGGATGAATGGGACGGACTCATGATTAATGCTTTTTTTCAGCTTTTACCCTGGCTCTTGCCGCTTTTTGGTCTCGTTGTCTATTCTTACCATGGTTCACTCGTGACATCCATCGCTTTCTTAGCGGGAAGCGGCCTTGTTATTTCGTACTACTTCTATTTCAAAACACTTTTTGTCTC
>JAYUDH010000029.1:0-5638 GCA_043739895.1 Candidatus Moraniibacteriota bacterium | reverse complement strand
TTTTTATAAGAAAAGACAACGGAACTTTTATATGAAAAAACGATATATCTTCTTGCTTATTAGTGTGGGAGTATTGGGCGCTGCTTGGTATGGCTATACGAAATATTTAACTTCGTATAGTATCAAACTTGGCGAAGTGTCTTTTTATAAGGACGCTAACATGGAGCTGAAAGTTATTCTCATTCACGAGAATCTCCCTCTGCATTATGTAGGTAATACCTATTCAGTTGCTTGTACATCGGCTAGCACACAATCGTCTCCGGAATCGAAGTGGTACGGAATAGAGGCGGGCTGGAAAAAAACTCCTGATGCATTCCTCGGGAATGGGATGGGGGATAATCCGGCGATTATTTTGGCTAGATTGGCTGAGAACGCAAAAAAAATGTACCAAGTGAAAGATACGAAAACACTGGTTATTGCAAGGAGCCCATCTCTGTCTGTTTCGTTTGATGGCTGTCGGAGTTTTGTTGATTTTTCTCTAGCGAATCAGATCCCAAAGGAGATAACCAAGGAGTCAACTCCTGATTTTGAAGCCTGCCTTATGCAGCACAAAAAGAACACAGAGATGAATCTCCCAAGTATCGGAGACTGTAGCGAGACGAAATTCTTGGGAGAAAATGCTCTCACTTTTCGAAATATTATCGCTAGCAATGCCGGGAAGATGTCTTTTGAAGTAACATCATTAGTTTTTAAAGGGGATCAAGTAGTGCGGTTTGAAACGAATGATTCAGGAAAGACATGGCAGAAGAGTGTCCTGGTGAAGGATTAATTAGTGAGAGAGAGTGACTCATCCGTATGCAATCTCAACGGGTACATTTTTGGCATCGAACGAACAGGGGTATTCTTTTCAGATGGTTTTTTTTGGGAGTAGCCATCTTCGGAATAACGTTAGATACGGCGGTATATTTTCACCCGCCTCTCTCTTCCTTTCTCAGTTGCCTCCCGTTGATTATCGGTGGCAGTATCTTTTTTTGGGATCTTTTCCAAAGGATATTTGTCCGTTCATGCTCTTTCTTTTTGGGACTTTTTGTTGCTTACATAGTTCTACTACTTCATCTTTTTGGTAGTCCAATCATAGATGACTACACTCACCGGATACCATTTGACCCTGTCTCTTGGAAAGATGAGTCTTTGATCGGTTTGGATGATAGTTCGGTTCGTCCCATTCGAGTAAGGATGGTGGACGATCTTTTGCGTCGCTACTCTCTTTTGGGTACAGAGAGAAAACAGATTGATGAGTTGCTTGGTGAACCAGAACAGTCGTCATCTTCTGATCGGTATATATACTGGCTTGGTCCAGAAAGAAGGGGGATTATTCGTATTGACTCTTTACTCCTTGAAATAGATTTTTCCTATGATGTGGTTTCAAATGTTCGGATTATCACGGATTAAATTCCCCTTTAGCCTCGAAGAAAATCATTCGTTTGTTGTATTAATCAAATGGATATATCGGAAAACCAGTCACTCAAGAAAAACTCTCTGGTAGCAGGTATAGGAATTCTTTCCGGCCTCTATATCCTGGCGATCGCTTTTGGTATAGTGTCTACTGATAAAGAAAGTGTTCATGTCCCGATGTGGGTCATGACTCTCTGTGGAATACTTTTTTTGACGGGAGGAATTGCTGCTTTGGGGGTTGGTATTTTTTCGCGACGTACGAGGGATACGCTCGGCGCTTTCCTGTTGACGAATTTTTTAGGTATTTTTTTTTGGATTGCTTTTGGTCCGGGTCCACGGCAGTTTAATGGCGGGCTCCTCCATCCAGCTTTTGGTCGAGCTGTTTTTGGCGGGAGTGCTGTGGTATGTCTTTTTCTCGTTGTATACGCTTGGGAGAGGGTGTTTCAAAAAGCAGAAGCCAATCAATCGCCTACCACTCTTTCTTCATGGACCGTCGTATCTTTCTTACTTCTTCTTGCAACAGAAGTTATTGTTACTACTCTTTTTATTGCGCCAGACGGTGATTGGAAATTTTTGATCCCGAACGTGCCGGCAGAGGAGCGATCAGTGAAGACACCTTCTCTCTCACTTCCCCTCACCCTTCACGGGGAAACTCCGCTTGTATCGAGCCGGGGAGATATCATCAGTTATTCGGTAGAAAGTATCTGGAAATATGATTTTAAAAATCCCCGTGCTCTAGCAGTAGATCGTTTTGACAATATATATGTCGGGGAGAGTTACCAAGGTCCAGGGACGAGTTCGCGCATTTTAAAGTTTAATCCCTCAGGAATTCTTTTGGGGTGGTGGGGAAAGGGGGATCTTTCTTCCGGTTGGCATGCCTCGACTACCAAGGAAACGCATACTGGCAATGGAGGTAATCCCGGGGAATTTAATTATATTTTTAAAATTACTTTTGATGAACATGGCAACATGTATGTCATCGATCGTGGTGCATACTACGATGTTCGTGGGAATACAAACGTTGTTGGGATCGATCGGGTCCAGCGTTTTGATACCGATGGACAAATTTCTGCTGTACTCGACAATACTTCCCTCGATTGGCATACCGAGGATAAAATTATTTCACCAACAACAGTAAAGAGAGAGTATGCCTTCGATGAACCATCTTGTATTATTGCTTACAATGAGCAGTTGTTCGTCGGAAGTTGGAAAAAAAATCGCCTCGATGTGTTTGACGCTGTCTCCGGGGAACCAATACGATGGCTCGGTAAGTCAACCGATGGGAGCTATGGCTGGCACCAGTCTGGAGTGTCTCTCCCCGCTCCATTTTTTGGAACGGAAATAGGCGCCTTTAGCGGAGTCATCGATTGTCGTTTGTATAACAACGAACTTTCCGTGGTGAGTTATAATAGTAATCCAGTCGTAGCGGTCTTTGATCTTGAGAGTGGAAAGTATCTACGAGGATTGTCACATAGTGATGGACACAAACCACAGGAAATTATTTGGGATCACTTGGGGAACCTTATTTTCTCTGATAATTATGAAGGGAGTATTAAGTTTCTTAATAAACAACTTCAAGTAACTGAGAAGCTGCAACTTGGTCCGGGCGGGGATTATTTTGGAGTAGGAGATTTTGCTTTTAATAGTAAGGGGATATTGTATTTTGTTGAACAACAAAAACAGCGGGTGTATGAAATAAAGTTACAGTACCGTTAGAGGTATACAAATCTATGAATATTCGAGTTCCATTTTTAGTAGTAACTGGAGCGGTACTAGTGATCGGTATTTTTTTGTGGTGGTATTTTTCTTCGAGTGCTTGGCCAATTAAGAACTACCCATCTACGAGTAGCGGTCCGGTCCTCATGTTTGGCGATAGTTTGGTAGAGGGGGTGGGAGCGAACGTCGGACAGGGGCTTCCAGAACAGTTAGGGCGTTTGGCTGGGGTTTCTGTTTTGAATTATGGCGTCAGTGGCGATACGACGCGCAATGGATTGAAGCGTCTCACTCCGGCGCTGGCCGAACATCCTAAAGTTGCGCTCATACTACTTGGGGGCAACGATTTTTTGAAGAAGATTCCGCACGAGGAAACCTTTGCCAATCTGAAAAAAATCGTCACTGACTTTCAGTCCGAGGGGGCGATCGTGATAGTGCTCGGAGTGCGGAGTGGGCTTCTCGGTGGAGGAGCGGATGCTGAGTATGAAACGCTGGCCAAACAAATGGGTGCAGTCTATCTTTCTGATGTCTTATCGGGAGTCTTCGGTCATCCGGATCTTATGAGTGATGCTCTCCATCCGAATAGCGTGGGGTACGGTATTATCGCTGCTCGTATTGCGCCGCTTCTTAAGAAATATGACCAGTAATCGCCTTACTTTCTGGTTAGCACTCGGAATGATCGGTTGCTAATTTTTGGTAAAGAACGTATACTAGAAGGTACCAATGATAAATATTTATAAAGAAATGAGTATGACACAACTCTCCATGTACACTGTTACCGTTCCAGAATTTAAGCGCTCACTTTCGGCGCTCAAGGCGATATTAGTGAAGACTGAGGCCTTTGTGGCGGAAAAGAAAATTGAAGATATAGTCTTGCTCCAGGCGCGTTTGGCACCGGATCAGTTTTCATTAGTGAAGCAGGTGCAGATTACCTGTGATACTGCCAAGGGAACGGCAGGGCGACTGGCAGAGGTGGAATTGCCAAAAATGGAAGATACCGAAGAAACGATCAAGGCATTAGAGGAGCGAATCGACAAGACCATTGCCTTTCTCGA
This sequence comes from Candidatus Moraniibacteriota bacterium, assembly GCA_043739895.1. Lineage (GTDB taxonomy): Bacteria > Patescibacteriota > Minisyncoccia > Moranbacterales > UBA1568 > UBA1568. The sequence continues at coordinate 1,475 of JAYUDH010000029.1, read as the reverse complement.
TACACTCACACCCGAGCAGTTTAAGGGGAGTGAAGAGCGCGACATTGCTGTCTATTTTTTTCCAGGGAAATGCCTCACTGGCTTGGAATATCTGAATACCTTGGGACTCGCCAACTTCTACTTCCATATGACGACCGCTTATTCTATTTTGCGCCACAACGGCATGAATATTGGCAAGACTGACTTTATGGGTCAGGTAGAGTTTCATGATGAAAAGAAATAAGGAAAAGTATAACGTTTAGAACAGGCATTGAATATGTCGGATAGTATTATTTATAATAATGGGTCTTATGCCTAATGCGATTGAAATCAAAGGGCTAAAAAAGGTATACAGTAACGGCGTGGAAGCACTACGCGGCGTTGACCTGACAGTGGCGTCCGGGGATTTCTTTGCTTTGCTCGGACCCAATGGTGCTGGCAAGAGTACTCTTATTAACGTGGTATGTGGTTTGGTAGAAAAGTCAGCTGGAACGGTGAGTATTGAAGGGTTGTCCATTGATGATGACTATCAGAAAGCCAAGATGCACCTGGGGGTGGTACCACAGGAATTTAACTTTGGGATTTTTGAAAAGGTGATTGATATTGTACTTGATCAGGCCGGTTACTATGGTATTCCACGTAAAGAGGCCTTGCCGAAAGCAGAAGAGTTACTGAAGCAACTTGGTTTGTTTGATAAACGCAATGAGCGATCGCGCACGCTCTCCGGAGGAATGAAGCGTCGTCTCATGATTGCTCGTGGGTTGGTTCATGGGCCAAAAGTACTCATCCTCGATGAACCAACAGCTGGGGTGGATATCGAGATTCGTCGGGAGATGTGGGAATTCCTTGAGAAGCTCAATAAATCTGGCACAACTATTATTCTCACCACGCACTACCTCGAAGAGGCAGAGCAATTGTGTAATAACATGGCTATTATCAACAAGGGTGAAGTCATCGAGCGGGGTCCAGTGAAAGAATTGCTCTCCAAAATGGATAAAGAAACATTTGTATTTGATTTAGAACAACCGCTTCCAGCGTCGACCGAGGCGCTGGTAGCACAGTTTGGTGTGCATAAGATCGACGATAATACTATCGAGATGACGATCAAACAGGGTGAGTCGATCAATGATGCTATAAACGCGCTCAATCGTTTAGATATCCGAGTGCGCAGTGTTCGTAATAAAACGAATCGTTTGGAAGAGTTTTTTATGCAAAAAATTAATAGTACTTCGGGTCTATGAATGGAAAACAAATGCTTGCTTCGTATGTGACCATTGTACGAAAGGAGTTCTTACGTCTGTTTCGAGTGTGGGTGCAGACACTGCTGCCACCAGCCGTGACCACGGTACTCTATTTCTTGGTGTTTGGGAAGTTTATTGGGACACAGGTGGCGCCAATTAATGGCATGAGTTATATGGCGTTTATTATCCCGGGGGTGATCATGATTTCGGTTATTACTCAGTCGTTTATGCACTCAGCCTTCGGCTATTATATTG